>CAZHEW010000059.1:0-12050 GCA_964531815.1 uncultured Verrucomicrobiota bacterium | reverse complement strand
GTGCGGCCCTGGAGGCAGATCGGTTCCACTGCCCTCAGGTTTTATGTCATCCAGGACCGTGAGTCCAGCAGAAAATGTCCAAACTCCAGAGGGCGGCTTCCAGCCGCCCAGAAGGAACTCACGAAAGACGAGGAGAGCTGACAAATCGAAGCGGACCAGCGATTCCACGCCGCGCCCGCCGGGCTGGAAGCCCGGCTCTACGTCAGCCAGGATGGCCGACGCTACGATTCTCGAAGAGGCTCTTAGGTTATGGGCAGACGGAGTTTCGACTTCCAAGTTGCTGGAATTGAACTAGTTTGCCAGCATGACGTTGACCGAACAGATGACCCAACTGGCCCAGCAGGCCAAAGCCGCTTCGCGCGAGTTGTCGCGGCTGACCACCGGCGATAAAGACGCCTGCCTGGTCGCCATGGCTGACGCCCTCGAACAGAACGGCGCAGCCATCAAGGACGCTAATGCGCTCGATATGGAGGTCGGGGCGAAGATGGGCCTATCCTCTGCCATGCTCGACCGGTTGAAGCTCGACGACAAGCGCATCGCGGGGATGTCGAAAGGACTGCGTGAAGTCGCCGCGCTGCCCGATCCCGTCGACCGAGTGCTCGATGAGCGGGTCCGCCCCAATGGCTTGAAGCTCCGCAAGGTAAGCACCCCGATTGGCGTGGTCGTCATCATTTATGAGTCGCGCCCGAATGTGACGGCCGACGCGGCCAGCCTTTGCTTCAAGTCCGGCAACGCGACGATCCTGCGCGGGGGCAAGGAGGCGCTGAACTCAAACCTGACGATAGCGCGGCTCATGGTGGCTGCGGGCCAGCGGACGCTGGCGGCGTTTCCGGCGCACGCGATCCAAGTGGTACCGACCACTGACCGCGAAGCCATCAGGGAGTTGCTGTCCCTGACGCAATACGTGGATCTGTGCATGCCCCGCGGCGGGGAGGGCTTGATCCGCGCCGTCGCCGAATGCTCCAAGGTCCCCGTCATCAAACATTACAAGGGCGTCTGCCATGTCTATGTGGATGGTGGGGCTGATTTGCAGATGGCGGAGGAGATTGCCCTGAACGCGAAGATGCAGCGGCCGGCGGTCTGTAATGCGATGGAGACGCTGCTGGTGGACCGCAAGGTGGCTGACGTATTCCTGCCGGCGGTGGTGCAGCGGTTGGGGGAAAAGAAGGTTCAAGTGCGCGCCGACGCCGAGGGCGAGGCGATCCTGAAGTCCGCACTCCGCAATTCGCAATCCGAAATCCGTCGGGCCACCGAGCAGGATTGGTTCACCGAATACAACGATTACATCCTCAACGTGCGAGTGGTGGACGGGGTCCGACAGGCCATTGACCACATAAACCATTATGGCTCGGCCCACTCCGACAGCATCGTGACGCGGGATGAAACCCGCGCAAAGCAGTTTCTCGCCGAGGTGGATTCCGCCACGGTTTACTGGAATGCCTCGACGCGCTTCACCGACGGGGGCGAGTTCGGCATGGGCGCTGAAATCGGCATCAGCACGGACAAGATCGGCGCGCGCGGCCCGATGGGCCTCGAGGAACTGACCAGCTACAAGTGGATCGGGATCGGCGCCGGGCAGGTGCGCACCTGAGCCCCCGCACAGTTCGCATGCAGCAGCGGCCCCAGCAACTCGTGAACTCAGCCGGCTCAATCTCCACCCCGGCTGATACCGCTGCGCAAGCCCGCTTCGTCCGCGACAGCCTGCCGTGCGAAGGGCTATTCGCGGACCATGACTGGCGCACCGCGCCGGCCCCCTACCCGCTCGGCCCGGCCCTGGCAAAGGAAGTGGAATCCCTCGGCCGCGTCCTGTTGCAGTTCTATCGCGCGGTCAATCTGCTCTACCGCAAGAGCGTGGAAGGCGCCCAGCCGGCCTGGGTCGCTCAGTGGCTCGACCTCGGCAAACCGGCCGAACTCATCCAACTCCAACGTTCCCCGGCCCTGAAGAATGCGCTGCCTCGCGTTATCCGCCCGGACCTGCTGATCACCGAACACGGTCTGAGTGTGACGGAGCTTGATTCGGTGCCCGGCGGCATCGGCCTCACCGGCTGGCTTAACCAGACTTACTCGGCCATGGGCGCCGAAGTCCTCGGTGGACCGGACGGCATGTTGCGAGGCTTCGCCAGCATCTTCGGAGACGCCCCCACGACACACATCATTGTGTCCGCGGAGGCCGCCACCTATCGCCCCGAAATGATTTGGCTGGCCAACCAACTGGGCGCGGCCAGGTTCAAGGTTGATGATGCGCAGTTCACAGCGTTCGCCGACGGCGACGCCGTCTATCGCTTCTTCGAGCTATTCGACCTGGCCAACGTGCCGAGCGCCAAAGTCATCTTCGACATGGCGGCGGCCAAGCGGATTCGCCTCACCCCCCCGCCCAAACCCCTCTTCGAGGAAAAGATGCTCTTCGCGCTGTTGTGGAATCGCAACTTGCAGAGCTATTGGCGGCAGGAACTGGGCGAAAGCTTCTTCAACCGCATGCTGCGACTGGTTCCCTACACCTGGGTGGTTGATCCCTTCCCCCTGCCCCCACACGCGGCCATCCCGGAGCTCAACCTCACGGACTGGCGCCAGCTCAAGGCTCTCTCCCAAAACAAGCGCGAGCTCATCCTCAAGGTGTCCGGCTTCTCGGCCAATGCCTGGGGCGCCCGCGGCGTCTATCTCGGCAGCGACCTCTCGCACGCCGATTGGGCCACCGCCGTGGATGAGGCCCTCGCGGACTTCGGGCGGGCGCCGAGCGTGCTGCAGCGTTACCACAAGCCAGACCTAGTGGAAGCGCAATGGTTCGACTTCCAGCGCAACCAACTTATGCCGATGAAAGGGCGCGTGCGGCTTTGTCCTTACTACTTCGTCGCCGGCGACGGCGATGCGGCACGCGCCGAACTGGGTGGTGTGCTGGCCACCATTTGCCCGGCCGACAAGAAGATTATTCATGGCATGACGGATGCGGTCTTTTGCCCCTGTGCGATATGAGCTTGACTGAGTTTGTCCTCCTGGCCGCCAGCTCGCTGTTTGTGATCGTGGACCCGATGGCCGCGGTGCCGGCATTTCTTGCCATGACGCCGACGGACACGCCAGAACAGAGGATCCGGATGGCCCGCCTTGCCTGTTGCGTGGCGGGGGGCGTGCTGCTGGCCTTTGCCATCGCCGGCAAGTGGATCTTCAAGTTCCTGGGCATCACTATGCCCGCCTTCCAGCTCGCGGCCAGCGTGGTTCTGCTCTTGATCGCCCTGGACATGCTGCGAGCGCAGCGCTCCCGCGTTAAGGAAACCTCGGAGGAAACGGCTGCGGGCGCTGAGAAAACGGACATCGCCATCACGCCGCTGGCAATTCCCATGTTGTCCGGCCCCGGTGCCATATCCACGGCCATCATGCTTCACAACCAGGCAACCGGCTTGAGCCAGCGCGTCGCCCTGTATCTGTGCATCGGGGCCGTTTGCCTGGCCAGCTACTTGATCCTCCGCCTTTCGGCACGCAGCGCCCGCTGGATCAGCCCGATTGCAATGAGCATCACCGTGCGCGTCATGGGTCTGCTCCTGGCGGCCATAGCGATTCAGTTCACCCTCAATGCCCTCCGGGAACTGAATCCAGTCTGGTTCCCCGCTGCAACCTCAGGGTGAACGAGGGTCTCCCGTACTCCTGGGCGCAACAGTTTCCGGCATTCCGTAACTGCTCAGGTGGCCACCGGTTTCGGAGGTGGCCACCCGAGAGTGATTGGCGGCGCGGGCGGGTCACGCTACAAATTCCAGTTCCGGCGGGCAAGGAATCAGACCCCGCTCAGCCGCTTGCCCCAGGAACCGGCGGATAGACTCCCGGCCTTTCACACCATAGTCGAGCGTCCAATGGTTCACATACATGCCGACGAACTTATCCGCCAAGTCTCGTCCCATATCGCGGGCATACTGGAGGGCGTGCTGCACCGCTTCAGACCGATGATCAAGGCTGTATTGGATGCTCGAAGTCAGCACATCGGACACAGCCCGGCGCGTGGCAGGCGGGAAACGCTTATGGATAACATTGCCGCCCAGTGGCAGCGGCAAACCGCTGTTTGCGCTACCCCACCAGACTCCCAGGTCCTCGCACACCTGCAAGCCTTCCTTCTGATAGGTAAGTTGGCCTTCATGGATGAGCAACCCGACATCGGCCCGGCCGGAGCGGACGGTGGCAAAGACCTGGTCGAATGGGACCACGAGGCAATCCAACTCGCTTGCCGGTTTGGCCAGCCACAATTGCAGCGCGAGGAAAGCACTGGTCATCGTGCCTGGCACGGCGATCCGCTTGCGGCTGACTTCGGAGCGAGAGAGTATTTCCTTCGCCACGAGCATCGGCCCGTAGCCATCGCCCATGCTCGCGCCGCTCGGCAGCAGGGCATATTGCCCGCTCACGTAGGCATAGGCGTGAATGCTGATTGCCGAGATGTCGAGTTCACCGCGCGTGGCCCGCTCATTGAGCGTCTGGATATCCTGCAGGATGTGCTTGAACTGAAACCCCCTGGTTGGAATCAGTTCGCGGGCCAATCCGTAGAACATGAATGCATCGTCCGGGTCGGGAGAGTGGCCGAGAGTTAGAGTGTTTTGCGACATGCGGGCAAGCTACCCTGGCTTCCGGGCTTCTGTCACGAAGAGAAGCTCCTCCCGCCGCTCGGCACGCCCTTTCCGCAAATTCCCGAGAGCTCAAGACCTACGCGACGCAGGCCGCGGCATCAACTCCAGAATCTCCCTGGTGAAGGGAACGCCATAACGCCGCCTGCCGACCAACCGGGCCATCTGCTCGAAGACCGGGCGCAATTCGGGAAACCGAGCACGAAGCCGCGCTTGCGGCAAAGAGGCCACGATCACTCGCATGAACGCCTCCAGCGACACGACATTGCCATGCGACGCCACGCTGGACGTCACCACGTGCGGCCAGCACCCGGGGATAAGGCAGCACGAAAGGCTACAGCGCAGGTCGCGTTGCGAGAAGCCTAGCACTGGGAAACTGCCGCGTCGCAAGGCACTCACCAGCTGCTCCAACTCTGAAGCCAGCAGACCAAAGACTGCCCGCGTCATCTCGGGGGCATTTCCAGCGCCAGTGATGCCGTAGTCATAGTCGGCAGGAAGCGGCAAGAACACCTGTTCCCCAGTCACTTCCTCGTCTCCAGACAAGCGCTCCAGGCGCAGGCAGCCGAACTCGGCAGTAAGGGCCCAACTGCGAGAGACGTCCTGCCGTCCAAAGGCCACCAAACCGAGCGGGACGGCTTTCCCCAGCAACGCGAAGACTCGATTCCCCTTCCGAAGGAGGCATCCCGGCATTGGGGTGTTAAGCTTGCTTAAGCACAATGGCATATTCTGACCACGAGGACGTTGGCAGACATTCTGCCCGGTTCATCACACGGAGAAAGTCCGTAATAACCGCAGAATCCCGTAGGGTGTTTCCCTCTGCCGTGCAGCGGCGCCGCGCATAATTCGGGCGAGGGGCATGCATTCCAGTTCTGCGGCCGCCGCGGCGCGCGCGCAGCCGCCCCTCCGTCCAATCCTCTTGCCTTCACTTGAACGCTCCCTAAACTCCGCGGGCAATGCGCGACCTGAGCACCCTCAACCCGGAGCAGAGACTGGCGGTGGAGACTATCCACGGCCCAGTGCTGATTCTCGCCGGAGCCGGAACCGGCAAGACTCGGGTAATCACGCATCGCGTTGCGCACCTTATCGAGCGCGGGATTGAGCCCGGGCACATTCTCGGCGTCACCTTCACCAACAAGGCGGCACGCGAGATGCAAGAACGGGTTGCTAAATTGATTTCAAGGCGGGCGCGAATAGCGGAGCAGGGACGACGGAGTGATTCCCTGGCCCCTCAACTCCCGGCAGCTAACTCACCCCCCACCATCTGCACCTTCCACTCGCTGTGCGTGCGCATTTTGCGGCAGCACATCGAGAAGCTGGGCTACAAGCGCAACTTTGTCATCTACGACGAATCGGAGCAGCTCGGCGTTATCAAGAAGATCCTGGCGCAGATTTCCGCCAAAGGCGAGAAGGCCGACCCGGCGGCAATTCTCGCGTTGCTCAGCCGGTTCCGGAACGGCGGTGAACGCACGGAGGCGTTTGGCGATCCCGGCGTACGCGCCATGGCGGAGCACGTCCGCTCTCGCTACGAGTCGGCCCTGCGCGCCTGCAACGCTGTGGACTTTGACGATTTGATTCTGCTCACCCTGCGGCTCTTCGGGGAACATCCCAAAGCGCTGGAAGCCTGCCGCGCGCGTTACCGCTATGTGATGGTGGATGAATATCAGGACACCAACGCGGCGCAATTCCGCCTGGTGCACGACCTGACCCGCGAGCATCGCAACCTATGCGTCGTTGGGGATGACGACCAGAGCATTTACGGATGGCGCGGCGCAGAAATCTCGAACCTGCTCGACATGGAGAAGCATTACCCGGAGACACGGGTCATCAAACTGGAGCAAAACTACCGTTCGACCAATACCATCCTCAGCGCGGCCAACGCAATCATCAGCCGCAACATCCGGCGCCGCGGCAAAAGGCTGTGGTCGCAGAAAGGTGATGGGCCGAAGATCACGCTGCATGCCTTTGCCGACGAGGAGGAGGAGGCGCGCACCATTGCCGAGCAGATCGAGTTTGAGCGGCTCGCCCGCCGCATCCCCTGGGCCCACCAGGCAATCCTCTTCCGCACCAATGCCCAGTCGCGCCCCCTGGAAACCGCCCTGCGCCAGGCCGGCGTGCGCTACCACCTGGTTGGCGGCCAAAGCTTCTTCGACCGGCGCGAGGTCCGCGACTTTCTTGCCTACCTCAAGACCCTGCTGAATCCGAATGACGATGTAAGCCTGCTGCGCATTGCGAACATCCCGGCGCGTGGTTTGAGCGACGTAACGATGGAACGCCTGCTGGCCGCCAGCCACGAGCGCAAGTGTTCGGTCTTCGCCGTAATGAAGAATCCAGCGGTAACTACCACCTTCCTGGCCCGCACGCGTGAGAGCATTGCGGGCTTCGTCGGGCTCATCGAGCGCACTCAAGTGCGTCTCCAGAGGGAGGCCCTCTCGCGCGATCCCAAGGCGCTACAGGACTGCGCACAGCACTTCCTGAGTGAAATCGGCTATTTCGCGGAGTTGCGCCGGACCGAAAAGCGTGCCGATACCGCCGAGAACCGGCTCCGCAACCTCAAAGACCTCATCGCCACTCTCGACGGGTCCGATATCGCCTCGCTGGCGCCATTCGATCGCCTGCAGGCATTCCTGGAGAAGATCACTTTGGACGCCGAGCACCAAGAGGAGAAGGACCAGGAGCCGGGTGAGGCGGTGACGCTCATCACGATGCACAGTTGCAAGGGACTGGAGTTTCCCCACGTTTACATTGTGGGCATGGAAAACGGCTTGTTGCCCCATTCGCGCGCGCAGGCAGAAGGCACGCTCGACGAGGAGCGACGCCTGTTCTACGTCGCCGTCACCCGCGCCATGCAAACGCTCACGATCAGCCATTGCGGCGGGCGGAAGAAGTATGGTGCCACCGTGCCTTGCCACCCCTCGCCGTTCCTGAAAGACCTGCCGCCTGAATTGGTGGATAACGCCGACGAGCTGGCCAATCAGCCCGTCACCCCACAATCCGCCAAGGCCAATTTTGCCGTCCTGCGCGCCTCACTTGGGTGAGGTGTTCTAGCCGCCTCCCTCAACCCGCCCGGTTTGGCCACAGCAGCCTGGCCATAGGACACACTACTTGGTGCCGTCCTGGATTGCCTCGCCCGCTTTCTGCAAATCCTTGCCGAAGCCGTGGGCAGTGTTGCAGCCAACACCAACCATGGCCAAGAGCGACGCAAACAGCAACAAAACCGTCATCCGCTTAACAATCGGGCTCATTATCCACACCTCATTCAGCGAATCGGAGACGCAATACCTTCCCCAGCGCGAACCTCATCGCTTATAGACATTGATGACGACAGGCAACTCGATTTTTGGTTGCGCCGCCACCGAAGTCTCGACTGAAACCTTGCCGTTGACTGTTTGGGCGGGCAATTCCTTGAGGTTGGCAACGAGTTCGTAACCTTTGCCGGGCTCCTTGGACTCGAGTCTCACCTCCAGGTTCGAAAGCGAGCACTGAAGATTCTTCAGTTCGAACCCCTGGCCTTTCGCCGAACGAATTGTCACCCGCCGCATAGCCTGCGACTCCGGGCGATCCGTGGCCGCCTGTCCCTCGCCGGAGATACTCCAGTATAGCGCCTCGGGATTAGCCACCAGGTCGCCGGTAACCTTGCCGTAAACATACAGGACGGAGGCCGGACCATTTGTTTGACCGGCGGCAAACACATGCACGTACTCGTTGAACTGGCGCGGCGGCCCATCCGGCTCGACGTCAACCAGGATCCGCGCGGTGGAGGCATTCGTCTTGGCGGCGGAATCAAGCCGGGCTTTGATCCAGGGCTTGGAACTCACGAGCCGCGCAATCTGAAGCGGCTTCCCGTCGCTGCGCGTGATCGTGGCAAACAAATTGGTCGCCCGACTGCCAAGAGGAACGTTCGGCGCGAGCGCCATCGGGCTAACATCGTAGAGCGGAGTATAATCGGCCTTGATGGTCAGTTTCACCTCCGGAGTCTCCGGGTCGTTGGACTTGACCATGATGTACTTCTCCATCGTCGCGCGGGAACGGCCCAGATTTAGCGTGAAAACCAACTCGCCGCTCTCACCTGGCGGAAGCGTGTCCGGCTTCAGGCTGGCAATCGTGCAGCCGCAAGTAGGTTTTGGGGTCTCAATCTTGAGAACCGCATCGCCGACATTCTTATACTTGAAGGCCCCGGTCACGGTTTGAACCGCCGACGTCTTGCCAAAGTCGCAGACCGTCTGCTCGAAGCGGATTTTGGCCGTGTTGGTGGCCCAAGCCGGAAGACATAATGCACCGGCCAGGAAGCTGGCAACAAAAACGCACTTATTCATAATCTCAATTATCACTATCCAATTAAGCTCAGCCGGAGGAGGCGAGAGTTTTCCCGCCTGCCTCCGGCTGGCTCAACAATTCACCCGAAGGTGATTACGGTTTAACAACCCGATACAGGCCGAGCGGGGCTGTGCCCACCGCCGCGCTCTTGGAGGCGGTAGGCCCCGTAGCGGTCACATCGCCCGGCACTGTAACCCAGTTGGGAGCCTGCCAGCTCGATTTGCTCTGAAGCCGATAGGTGGTCCCAGCCTTCGCATTCCAGCTCACCGTCGCCACTCCATTGGCGATGCTCACCTTGGTAATAACGAACGGAATCATTGTCCCCGAGCAGTCTGCGCTGGAGGAAGTGACTATCCCTTTGCATGTGTTCATCCCGGTAGCCGTAACCGTGTCGGTCGCGGGATTGGAGCCCGCAGACACAGTATAGCTGCCGCTGAACCATTTCGTTTCACCTACGCCGAGTTCAATCGGGCCAAGCAGGTGGGTGTTCGGGGCAGGAGCGCTGCTGACGACGTAGACGTTCGTCAGGATCGTGTCGCCCGAGTTGCTAACCGAGCCGGTATAGGCGAAGACGCCTCCCACCGGCACCTGGGTTGACGGGCAATCCTTGGTGACGGTGATGCTCGGGGTATTGAGCAGGTCGCAGATGCCCGAGGCGGTTGCATACACCATCTTGGTCGAGCAACGATCCTTGCCACGCGCGGTCAGAGTGTTAACGACCGTGCAGCAAGTCTTCGGCGTGCGGAAGCTGCTCCGGAAGTACTCCTTGCCACCCGGCAGCAGCGTGAGAGGTCCGATGACTGGCGTGTTGTTGCTGGGCTGGCTGCTGACCACATACACATCGGTCAGGGTCACATCACCCTCATTGCGCACCTCGCCACTAAACCACAGGTCACTATTGTGCGCCGTGGGTGACGTCGGACAATTCATGGTCACCGCGATACGCGGGGTTGTCTTGACCGGGCAAGTGGTCGTGGCGCTGCTTTGCACCTGCGCGAACGTGCAGGAGTCATAACCGCGCGCGGTAACGGTATCAGTGCCACAGAAGTCAGCTGCCGGCACGATATAGGATGAGTAGTAAGGCACGGACTCACCGGGGGCAAGGACGATCGGTCCAAATATCGGCCCGGGGGCGGGCTGATTGTTCTCGATCATGACGTCAACCAGGGTGATCGTGCCCGCATTGCTGACGGTGCCGCTGTATTCCAGCAATTCTCCCGGGCGCACGGCCTCAGCCGGGCACACCTTGGTCACGACGATCTTCGGCAGGGTCAGCGCCGTGCAGGTGGCCGTGAAGGTGTCCGCCACGGTAGCTCCGGTGCAGATGTCGCGGCCGGTCGCGCCGACCGTGCTCGAACTCACGCAGCAATTCGCAGGCACCGTATAGCTGCCCGTAAAGCTGGCCTTGGCACCCGGCGCCAGCGAGGCGGCGGTAAAGACCACCGTGTTGGCGGCGGGTTGATCGCTGACCACAACGATGTTGGTCAGGGTGACATCGCCCGCGTTGCTGACTATGCCGCTGTAAGTGAGGAGGCCGCCCGGCGGCACGAGCGTGGTCGGGCAGGTTTGCGTGACCACGATGCGAGGCGACGTGGCGACGGTGCAGGTCGCAGATGCCGTGCCGGAGACCTGGGTCGTAGTGCACTTATCCTTGCCGCTCGCCGTCAGAGTGGACGTGACCGTGCAACCGCTGCCGGCGGGCACCAGGTAACTACCATTAAAGGAGGCCACCTCGCCGGGGGACAGCGTCGGCTTCGTGAACACAGCGCTTGTGCCCGTGCGGTCATTAACCACAACCACGTCGGTGAGCGTCACATCGCCCGCATTGCTGACGCTGCCACTGTAGGCGAGCATACCGCCCACAGGAGCCGACGACAGGCAGTTTTGAGTGACGGTGATGCGCGGATGCGAAGGCAGCGCGCACGATGCCGAAGCGCTGTCGCTGACCGGGGAACCGCCACAGATGTCGCTGCCAGTAGCAACCACGGTGCTGCTGATAGCGCACTCATCCACCGGCGGCGTCGGGAAGGTCACCGTGAAGTTGGCGGACTGGCCCGCAGCGAGCGTGGTTGGCACAGCCGAGACGGTGCCGCCAAGGTTGTCAACCACAGATACGTTATTCAAGGCGATGTTGCCCGTATTACGCACCGTCCCGGTGAAGCTGGTCGCGACCACGGGCGGCGGAGCAACGGACTGCGAGTAAACCTCGGCCTCCGCCAGGGCCAGATTGCAGTAGCCGACCATCTGGACCTTGACGTAGCGGCCGGTCCGGTTCACAGCAAAGGGCGACGGTCTGCCGATGGTGCCGTACTGTTGATAGGCGCCGATGCCAGGCTGGTTAAGGGCATCTTGCAGGCCAGCGGGGATCGGGGTGTCGGAAACCAGCACATACATATTAGTGCCCTGATTGGCATACCCATCGGTGCGACCCCAGAGGTTGATCGTGCCGATGTTTTGGACGCTGCCCAGGTCCACTTGCCACCAGGGATCTGTTCCCCAGAGGGTAATAGACATGGCATGGTCGCTATACACGCCGCTGAGATTTCCGTCCACGGCATATTCCGGTTCAAAATACCACCAATTCCCGCCGGTGATATCCAGCAAAGTGCTGGATTGGCTTGTCCAGTCGCCCCGGCCGAGCGCGAGGTTTTGGCCGGGAATGACGTTAGTGCTTTGACCCTGGCAGGCCACAGTGACATCAATGGAGGGAGCGGTTCCCACCGGGCAGACGGAGTCAAACGAGTCGGCCACCTGTTGCAGTGTGCACTGGTCTTTGCCGGTCGCCTGGAGGTTGGCGGTGACGGAGCAAACGTCAGCCGGCACGGTGTAGGTGCCAGTGAAGGAAGCGGACGCGCCGGGCAGCAGCGAGACGGCGGTGAACACCGTCGTATTCGCCGCCGGACGATCACTCACCACGCGGACGTCGGTCAGGGTGATGTTACCGGTATTGCGGACGGTGCCGTTGTAGGTGAGCGAGCCACCGGGCGAAACGGTGGTGGTCGGGCAGACCGCTGTGACATCAATTGACGGCGCGGTGAGGATGTTGCAGGTGGATGTCGCCGCATCCGTTACCGCCACGCCGCAGATGCTCCGGCCCGTGGCCGTCGAGGTGCTCGTCGTCGAGCAGGCATTGGTCGG
>CAZHEW010000058.1:0-12141 GCA_964531815.1 uncultured Verrucomicrobiota bacterium | reverse complement strand
CAGAGCGGTCTTGCGGGCGGCCCGCACCTCCTCAGAATTGGTCGTTACGACCATGTCCTGGGCAACCGGCGTGGCACAGGAAGGCCAAAGATTGGGGCGCCCTTCGATCTTCACCGCGCACAGGAAGCAGGAGGCGGATGGTTCGAAGCCCTCGGCGTGGCAGAGCGTAGGGATGGCAATGCCCAATTCACGCGCCGCGCCGAGGATGGTGGTGCCAGGGGGGACGGACCCGGACCGACCGTCTATGTTGACGGTGATAGCGTTCATACTAGCTCCACCGCTCCATATGGGCACACCTGCCGGCAGGAATCGCAACGCGTGCACTTTTGCAGATCAATCACATGCCGCTCATAAGGCGTCATGGGGATGGCGTCAGCAGGGCAATGCTGGGCGCAGATCGTGCAGCCGGTGCAGTTGTCACCCACGTGATACTTGATGAGCGCCTTGCACTTGCCGGCCGGGCAGCGGCCTTGCAGGTGCGCCTCGTATTCGTCGCGGAAGTAACGTAGCGTGGTCAGCACCGGGTTGGGCGCGGTCTTGCCGAGGCCGCAGAGACTTCCTGCGGATACCTGGGGCGCCAATCGCTCGAGCTCCTGCAGGTGCTCGCGGGTGGCGTGGCCGGCGCAGAGGAGATCGAGCAGTTCAAGCATCCGCTTGGTGCCGATGCGGCAGAAAGTGCACTTGCCGCAGGACTGGTTCTGTGTGAATTGCAGGAAGTAGCGCGCGATGTCCACCATGCAGGCAGTGTCGTCGAGCACAACCAGACCGCCGGAACCCATGATGGCGCCAATATCGCGCAGCGATTCGTAGTCCACTGGCGTGTCCGCCAGTCGCGCCGGGACGCAGCCGCCGGAAGGCCCGCCGATTTGCACTGCCTTGAATGTGCGTCCTGCGGCGACTCCGTCTCCGATCTCCTCCACGATCTGCCGGAGGGTGGTGCCCATGGGGATCTCGATCAGGCCGGCTCGCCGAACCTTGCCCGCCAGGGAGAATACCTTTGTGCCCTTGCTGCTGGCAGTCCCGATGGCCGCGAACGCCGCCGCGCCGTGGCGGATGATCCACGGCACCATGGCGAGCGTTTCGACGTTGTTAATAAGAGTGGGCTTGCCCCACAGGCCAGATTGAGCCGGGAACGGCGGACGCAACCGCGGCATTCCACGGCGGCCTTCAATTGAGCCGATCAGGGCCGTCTCTTCCCCACACACAAACGCACCCGCTCCCTCTTTAATGGAAATGCGAAGCGGGTAATGACTTCCCAGGAGACGATCCCCGATCCAGCCTCTCCGCTCGCATTCCGCCAGAGCTGCCCTGACGCGCTGCAAGGCATGGGGATACTCATGCCGGATGTAGAAGATGGCTTCGTGGGCGCCAATGGCTACGGCGGCGATGGCCAGCCCTTCGATGATGCGATAGGGGAAGGACTCCAGAATCATCCGATCCATGAACGCGCCAGGGTCACCCTCATCGCCGTTGCAGATGACGTACTTGGTCCGCTCGGCTTGCTGGCGGACCAAACGCCATTTCTGACCGGTAGGGAATCCTGCGCCTCCGCGCCCGCGCAAGCCGGAGCGCTCGATGACCGCAATGATTTGGTCTTGGGAGATGGGAGTGGAAACGGTGCCGCCGTCAGCCGCCTTGCCAACACCAGGGGACTCGAGTGTCAGGCACTCAGTCACAGCCTTAAAGCCGTCGTGCGCAATGTACTCATCCAGGTCCAGTGGGTCCATGCGGCCATAATGTTCCATGGCGATGTGGACCTGCCGGCTGAAGAACGCCTTGGCGCTGGCATCGTCCCTTCTTACCGCCAGGTCGTCGAGCTGCGGTGTCGCTGAATCATCTTCTACCAGCAAGCCGTCCACGATCCGGGTGCATAGCTGCGAAATACGCGGTGTCAGGCCGTGCGGCCGGAAATGAGTTTCCACGAGGTTGTCGGCCTGTTCCGGGGTCAGCCTTTCGTAGGTCACGGGCGGTCTGCCTGGAACCGCGATTTCGACCATCGGCGTGCGGTAGCAGGTGCCAACGCATCCGACGCGTTTCATGGAGGCGTTGGCGCCATGCCGCGCGAGGCTTTGCTGCAAGGCCTGGAACGAGCGATCCGTTCCCTTGGCCAGGCAGCACGAGTCGAGACAAACCCTGATTTCAGCCCCGCCGTTGCCGGGCGAGGGGGGGGTGACGGCTGGGTTAGCGGTGGCGGAGTCCTGCCGGCTGCTCAGAAATTCAGCCACGGTTCCCGGGACTTTTTCGGCGGTAGCGTAGCCGATGGTTTCCTTCCCGATGCGCACGACCGGGGCGAGGGTGCAGCAGCCGAGACACGCAACGCGCTCGATGGTGAATCGCCGGTCACCGTCCGTGTCCGAGCCCGGGGGGATGCGCAGGTGCCGGCGCAGCGCCTCTTCAACACGTTCGGAGCCGCCGACATGGCAAGCGGTGCCGTGGCAGACGTGGACAGTATGCTTGCCGCCGGGCCGGTGCCGGAACATGTCATAGAATGTGGCGACGCCGTTGATGCCCGCAGGGGTGATTTGCGTGGTCGCACAGACGCGCCGCAACGCCTCTTCCGGCAGGTAACCATAATGGTCCTGTATGGCCTGGAGCAGGGGGATAACCGCATCGGGCGTGCGACCGATGCGCTCGATGGTGTCATCCACGTATTTGAGGTCGGCAAGCATGGTTGAAGCTCCGGAGCCTTCGGATTTCATAGTTGGCCCGGCCCTTTCTCTGATGCGCCGCCTGCACGGATGCACCACACGTTGGTCAGGCCCCGCAGGAACATCCTGTCCTGTGCAAATGCGGGGCTGGAATGGAAGGAGTCTCCCATCTCGGTACGAAACAGTTCTTTGAACTGCCGCGTGGCTGCGACTGCCGCCGCGGTTCCCTGCTGTCCGAAGAGGTAAAGGCGGTCCGCGGCCAGGGTTGGGGAGGCGTGGTATTCCATTTCGAAGTCGTGCTCCCATTGCTTGCTGCCGTCCTTTGCGTCGAGGCAGGTCAGCATGCCGGAGGTGGTGAGGGTGAAGGTGAGTTCGCCGTTGCTGGCAGGGCTGGTGACATCGGGCACGCTCTCTTCGTAAGCCCAAACGATATGAGTTTTGGTCACATCGCCTTGCCCGGTCGGGCGAATGGCCATCAGCTTCTCCGAAGGGCTGGCGACATACAACAGGCCGCCGGCATAGGCCGGCGAGGGGGTGATCTCTCCATTGAGGCAATCAGCCCGCCAAATCTCCGCGCCGTCCACTGCCGCGTAGGCGATGACATAGGGAACCGCCAGCGTGATCACCTGCGCCCCGCCGTCTGCTTCAATAACGTTCGGGGTTGCCCAGGTAGCGCCGGTCTTGCGCGGACGCTGCCAAACGGTTTGGCCGGTGCGCCCGTCCAGGGCGTAGAGCTTGGAGTTGCCGTCCTCGTTGTCTCCCTGGTCGAGTTGCACGATCAGCCGGTCGCGCCAGGTGGCCAGTGATGTGGCATGTCCGTAGGGGTTCTTGAGCGCGCCAAAACTCCTGGTCCAGGCCGGCTTGCCTTCCAGCGTGAAGGCGGCGCAGTCTCCGTTTGCAAAGACCGCATACACGCGGCGCCCGTCTGTGGCCATGGTAGAGGCTGCGTAGCCGGTCGAGTCCGGCACCTCAGTGCGGGCCGGGCTGTTGGAGACGCCTGGCACCGGTTGTTGCCAGAGGGTCTTGCCGGTTTCGGCGTCGAGACAGACAACGTTGCGTTCACGCGCGTCGCCGCCGGAAAAGAAGATCCGATCCCCCCAGACGATCGGTGAGCTGAAGCCCCGGCATGGAGTTGGAACCTTCCAGGCAATGCCTGCACCGGTTTTCGGGTCCCAGGACGTTGGGGCACTAGTGGATAACGACAAGCCGCTGCCGCTTGCGCCAAGGAAGCGCGGCCAGTTCTGCGAATATTCCGCGGGCGAGGCGGCATCGGCAGCTTGCGCCTGATCCGTGGCATGCGGTTCCTCCGAGCTGGCGCCGAGAAGCTTGTCCAGGTCTGCCGTCCGGGTGGGCAAGCTGGGGCTGCGGCCGAGACTCAGGAGAAATAGGCATCCCCCTGCGACTGCGCCGCTCACCGCCACGGCCCATCGCGTCCGGGCGGCGGAGCGTGCGGTTCGGCGCGGGTCATCGGACTTCGGTCGTGGCATCGGGAACCGCTGCCGGCACCGAGCCGCTTGCGTAACGGCTAGAACCAAGATGACCATCTCGCCGAGCAGCAGGTGCACGCCGAAGTCCATTTGCGACAGATGGCGGAAGCAGAGTTGCCGAAGCTGCAAATCTAGCTCGCGGATGTTCTGTTTAAGCTGCTTGTCGGCCGGGCTGATCCGCAGTTGTTCCTTGTAGGCCTTGAGCTGGGGTGATTTCAGCGGGTCATTTGCTTTGGCCCTGATGTGTTCTGCCAACAGGGTGATGCCCACGAGCAAAGCGAACACGCCCGCAACCCATGCAGCCAGACGCCAGGCCGCATAAGCCGTCGCCCCGCCAGCCTGGCGTGGCGTGCTTTCAGTTCCGGCTTGGGGGATGCTGGGCACCGATCAACTCCTGCCTAATCCCTGCGCGTTAGAAATTCCAGTCATCCCTGCTGCAGGCGCAGCGACCGGCCTGGCTCCGCGGCGAACCAGCTCATTGGGACAAAACTCGAAGCAGCGCGCGCAGGCGAAACACGCGCCCCGGTCAGGCTCATAGTCAACTCGCTGGCGGCGAACGGATAGGCTGATCAACTTTACTCCGACAACCAGGCCGATCCAGGCACCGAAAAACCATCCGCCAACGGCGAAACGCCGCTGGATGGCCGCTGCGGCGGTTAGGATTTCTCGCGGTGTCTGTCTTGCTCGCTCGAGCGCGAGATCGTCCGGCGTGAGTGCGTCGAGTCTAGGGGGGCTTCCTTGCGCGCGTATGAATTGATCAGCCAGGCTGACCGTCGGATGGAGCCGTGATGCGGGTGCGCCGAATCGGGACCCCAGCCAACCGCCGCCGGCCAGCAGGATCGGCAGGAGCAGGAACAGCCACGCCAGGCGCCGGCGATCCCGGGCGAGGGTTTGCGCGCCTGGGCTGGCTTGCGGTCCACGCATGGCGCCGAAGGGGCACGACGCCTCGCACAAACGGCATTGCGTGCAGCAGTCCGGTGTCACCCGCACGCGCCATTTCGCGACGGTGGCGGCCAGCTTCAGAAGCGCACCGTAAGGGCACAGGAAACGGCAGTAGGGGCGACCCACGAACATGCCCAGTCCGAGCAATCCCACCCCGCTCAGCACCATCAGGGCGCGACCGCTTAAGCGGAAGATGGGCACAAATGGATCATACTCGCAGATGATGAAGGCGCTGCCGGTGGCGGCGAACAAGACCCCCGCGCCCAGATAGGCGAACGGCAGCACGCTCAGCGCCTCTTCCAGCCAGACTGGCACCTTGAGCGGCTTGATCAAAACCAGGTCTTGCAGCGCACCGTGCGGGCAAACTGCCGCGCAGAAGGTTCTTCCGGCGAAAATCGCCACGGCCAGCGGCAGAACAAAGAATGCGAGCACGCCCAGCGGCAGGACGTAGGAGCGGTCGCCGAGGGCCAGCGCGATGTTTTGCAGCGAGCCGATGGCGCAAACGCAGCCGTTGCGCCAAAAGCCGAAGTAAAGCAGCGAGAGCAGCGAAAGGACCATCACCCCCTTGCGGGAACGCCGCCGGTAGATCAGCCAGGTTGCCAGCCCCAGGAATACCGCGAGCATGCCAACGTCCAGATACTCCAGCGCCAATCCCCGCGCCGGGGGCGTGGTGGTGATTGGCAGTTGATGCCCGCCCTCGAAATCCGGCGGGGGAAAGCGCTGCTCAGCCAGGCCGACACCCGCCAGAAGTGGGAACAGCAAGAGTGCAATCCAGAACGCCACAACGCGCCCAACCCCAGCGCCCTCTGCTTTCTGCCATCTGCCTGCTGCTGTCATCTCAGTCGGTGTCGGTCTTGAGCAGGTAGGGCTGGTCGGCGGGCACGCGGCGGAAGGCGTCACCGGCGCAGACCTTTGCGATGGCGCATTCGTTGCAGTTCAGGCAGCGATCATGGCGCACTTGCAGGAAGAGCGAGCCGTTGCCGAAGCGAGTGCAGCCTTCGACGCACTTGGCGCAGCCAATGCAGAGCTGCTCGTCTATGGTGTATTCGTAGTAGGGGTCCTCGACGTAGGTTCGCTTGATGGCAGAAGTGGGGCAGAGGCAATTCTCCGCGCCGGTGTTCAGGTCGTTGGGTTCCGGCTCAAAATAGCCGGTGCAGAGCTGGCAGTAGCCGCAGAGGGCGTAAGCGTGGACGCACTTGACGGCGGATTGCTCCAGCACGCAATGGATGGCGCAGTTGCCGCAGCGGACGCATTTCTGCGGGTCAATTTGCCAGACGGTGCCCTTGGTGGCGCTTCGCCCGGCTGCCAGCCCGAGCAAGCCTCCCATCCCCACAAGCCCGGCTGCGCGAGCGCCGTCGCGCAGGAACCGGCGCCGTGTGACGGGCTGCTGTCTTTGGAGGTTGGCGTTCAAGCTTTGCGCTTCATGATGCGGACGTCGTTGGCGACCAGGTCGAGAATGTAGATGCGCTGCTGCGAATCCACAGCCGCGTCCAGTCCGCCTAATAAACCGTCTGACCGGGGTTTGCGTGTGCCCGCTCTGGCGTTCTCGAAAAAGGTTTCCGTGCCGGCGACGACGGACTCGAAGTCACCTCTTGGCGAGTAGATTTTTACCCGGGGCAAGCCCTTCTCGCAGGTCACAGTGCGGCCATCGGGCAGCAGGGCAATCCCGACCGGGTTGCAGCAGCCGCAGAATCTTTCGATTGCCGCAGAGGGCTGCCCCCAGAAGAACTCCAGGTCGCCGCCTGTGGTGTAGGCCTCCACGCGATGGCGGCCAGGGTTGTTGACGCGCAGCAGGCCGTCATGCGCCAGTTTTGCGTCCAGGTAGGGGCTGGGCACGACCAGACCCGGAATGTTACGGCCCATATTCCGCTCGCCAATGCGCCCGACAAGTTTGCCGGTTTTATCATAACGCAGCACGAGGCGATTGCCGGAATCTGCGGCAAAGACGTCGTTTTCGCCGAGAGCCAGGCCGGTCAGCCAGGTCCGCTGGCCGGGGGATTGCCACGTCTCGATGCGTTTGCCCCTGCGGTCGAACACTTCCACATGTTCCCGGACTCCGGCATACACGGTGCCATCGCCAGCGACCGCCACGCACCGCACGGGCGCGGCGCAGACAATCTCGCCGACGCGGCCGCCGGCGCGATCCAGTATGGTCACGGTATCGGCGGCAGCGATATGCACGCGGTCATCCGGGCCGATGGCGATGCGGCGCGGGTTTAGGGCGGAGCAGGGGAACCGGCCGACTTGTTCGTAATGGATGAGCTTGGGGTCGGTCCGCCGCAGCCGTTGCACATCGAGTGCGAAGGGGTTGGCATCTCTGCCGGGGCTGGCTGCGCGAAGCAGCGGAATTGAGTTGCTGCTCACCGCGAGGATGCCTGCGGCTCGCGCGGTTCCTTGAAGGAATCGTCGGCGGGTGAGGTCTTGCTGTGGGCAGCTCATTTCAGCCTCGCGTCCGGGCGCGTTTGGCGGAAAGCGCTTGGGGAAGTCCGCAAGCGGCGAGGCGTCCGCAACTGCTGCAAATGCCCTGGTTTAGACAGTGTTGGGCCGCGGACCTTCTGGAGCGCACGGCCAGGGCGACAACCGCGCTTACGACTGCCGCCAGACCATAGCGCGCGGCGGCGCGAAAAAACTCACGCCGGCTTTCCACCTGTTCGGGATGAGACTGCATAGCACACTGGTTGAGTAGCAGCCTAAAAGGCTGCTGTCCTTATAGCAAAACCAGCTACATCCGCTTTGTCAAATACCAACCTTCCTTTGTCCCGTAAACCCGCAAGAGAGTTGCACTCGGCCGCTTTGACTGTCCGCCAGACCTGCTACCGCGCCGGCACCGGGTCGGGCCCGGTCTTGTGATCATTCTGCTGCCCGCGCCAGGCCGCGAGGCGGCCCGCCAAGTGGAGTTGGATGCCCGCGTAGGCGGGGGCGCCGGCGAGGTTGTGGACTTCCCAGGGGTCGAGCCAGGTGTCGTAGAGTTCCTCGCGGGGCCTCCAGTGATACCGCTGCAAGAGTATTGCGGCGCGCTGGTCTGCGCCGGCCGCACTCACCCACGAGTCCCAGTACTCGCGTCCGCCGTCGTGGTCCTTCGCCCGGTCCATGTGTGTGGTGTACTTGTTCTCCGGCGCGAGGTTGAGGATGAACTTGTATCGGCACGTGCGGACGCAGCGCATCGGGGACACATTCATGTCCCGGTCCTGTGAATGCGTGGCAAAGATGACCTCGCGATGCGCATTGGTCCGGCCAGTAAGCAGCGGCAGGAAGCTCCGTCCGTCCGAACCCGCCGTCGGCTGGCCGCCAGCCAGATCGACAAGCGTCGGCGCCACGTCAGCCAGTGAGATCATGGCGTCGGTGGCCTCGCCAGGGCGGGTCTTCCCAGGCCAGCGGACGATCAACGGCACACGGATGCCCTGGTCATACAACCCCCACTTGGCGAACGGCCATTGCGCGCCCTGATCCGCAGTGTAGAGAAAAACCGTGTTGGAGCCGAGGCCCAGCCGATCCAGGCAAGCGAGAAGCAGGCCAAGGTTCCTGTCCATATTCGCGATGTCGGCGTAGTAGCGCGCGCGGGACTTGCGGAGCTCAGGCGTGTCAATGTGGTTCGGCGGGACGCTTAGCGCGGCGGCATCATAGGCAACCTTCTCCGGCCAGATAACGTGCGGGCTGTGGTCGCAGACCACCAGGCAAAAAGGTTGGTTGGTCGGCGCCTTTTCCAGCCACGCTTCCACGGCGCGGACGTTCAGGTCCAGGTGCAGCGCGGAGTTCCTCTCGAAGCCGGGCTCCGGCACTTCCGATTCCTGAATGCGCTCGAATGGAAAGACCGCCTTGGGGGCGAAATGGGTCTTACCGGCTTGAGCGACGCGGTAGCCGAGGTCCTTCAGGAAATGCGGCAACGATCGCACCTCCGGCCGGCACTGGGACTGCCCCGCCATGTTGTTGGCATGGGCGCCGTTGCGAAAAGGCATAAGTCCGGTGTAGAGGACCGCCCGGGACGGCATGCAGGTGGGAGAGCCCGCAAAGGCGCGGCGAAAGAGCAGGCCCTCGTGCGCCAGGCGATCAATGCCCGGTGTGCGGACGTCGGTTGCGCCATAGGCGCCACAGTCCGTGGCAGTGTGATCGTCAGCGACGAACAGAACGATGTTGGGCTTTGCGGCGACTGTGCCCGCGAGTGCCGCCCAGCCGGCGAGGAGCAAGGCTCCTGATACGCGCTGAAAGGTCTTCCCCGGTGCAGGAGGCAAAGTGATTCTCACTGAATGGTCAAATCTGACAACGCGGCGTGCGTGTCCACCACGCGCAAGCCGACGCTGCCGCCGTGGTGCTGGGAACCCTGCTTGCGCATGACTTCCTTGCCGTCCAGGCAGAGGACGATCTCCGCCTTGGCCTCCGACAAGCAGGGGAGGTAACTGGTGCCGTGCCGGAGTCTCCAGGGATCGGCGCCTTCCGAGATCGGATTGGCTAAGACACTGCCATCACAGCGCGCCTGAGTCGTGGGCACGCGGCTGCCCGGCAGCGACCGCCACCAGGCCAGCAGCCGTCGGCTGAGGCGTTGGACGATCTCCGGATGCTGCGCCGCCAGACTGCGCGATTCGGCCGGATCCTTCTCCAGGTCATATAGCTGCGCATTACCGCCATCCCGTCCCATGAGGAGCTTCCAGTTTCCCTGACGCATGGCCAGGTCGGGCAAGGGTGCTCCCTTGCTCCCAGGCCGGTCTGGGGGGCGGGTCCAAAACAGGGGCTTAGACCGCTGACAGGCTGACTTGCCCAGCAAAGCAGGGCTGAGGTCTTCGCCGTCAAAGTCAACTCCAGCCGGCAAGGCGACCCCAGCCAGCCGCGCGACCGAAGGAAAGAAGTCCACGGCGGAGACCACCGTGGTTTCATTGCGTGCCCCGCGGGCAGCCCCGGCCATCAGGCCAGGCCCCCAGACGATAAACGGTTCTCGAATGCCGCCTTCGTACAACATCCCTTTGTGTCCGCGGAACAACCCGGCTGACCCAGCCCCGGGCTCAGGTCCGTTGTCGCTGGCGATCAGAATCAAGGTGTTGGTGCGCAGGCTCGGCCGCTGGCGGATGCAATCGAACAGGGGCGCCAACTGCGCGTCCATCGCTTTGACCACCCCGAGGTAAAGCTCTTTCTTGCATTGGTCCCCGCGCAAGGCTTCCGGCGGGAAGAATGGTGAATGGACGTCGTCAGGCCAAAGATTGACATAAAACGGCTTGCCGGCTTGTTCGGCCTGCTTGATAAACCGCAAGGTCCGATCCACGAAGGCGGCGGTGATCTTCGAGCGGTCCATCCATGTGATGCGCCCCCGCCCGAGCTGGTCACTACCGAGGGCGTGCGGACGGGCCGGCTGGCCGTCGAAGGCGTGGCACAAGGGCAGAATCCGATCGCCCAGTCCCTCGAATTGAGTGAGCGACTCGTCAAATCCATAGTCAGTGATGAGCGGCGCCTCGCCCACGTCCCGTTGACCGCCCATGTGCCACTTGCCGAAATGTCCCGTAGCATAGCCGGCTTCGCGGAGCATGCGAGCCAGGGTGGGAGCCTTTGGATCGAGCCAATGGGCCATGCCGCGCTGCTCGTTCTCCGCGCGCGCTGCCAGGTAGGATGTGATCCGCCAGCGCGCGCCATATTGGCCGGTCGTAAACGCCGTCCGCGACGGGGAGCATAATGGTGCATTAACGTAGAACTGAGTGAAGCGAATGCCTTCTTTGGCCAGGCGGTCCAGGTGCGGCGTTTGGATCTGGCGCTGGCCGTAGCAGGAGAGATCCTTGTAGCCCATGTCATCAATCAGCACGAAGACGAAATTGGGTTTGGCTGGCCCTGCAGCAACGGTGTGAGGGGCCGCGCCGAGATTCAGGCACGCCGCCAGCCAGAAGAGGATCGAGAGCCTGAAGCAGGTGCTCATTGCTGCGCGCTGCGGTCGGGGTGGCTCGGGGACACAGGGGCTAATTCAGTCAAGCAGATGGCAAGCCCGCGAGGTCAATCAGGCGGGCGCAGCCAGGCGCTTCAGTATTTCACAGAGGTGTACTGCGGCAACATGAATTTCAGTGTATCAGTAACCTCAGGCAGGTAGCTTTCAAACATGATCCGCATCTGATTCTGGAGCTTGGGCGGTTTCATGGAACTGACGCTTCCATCGCAGAGGCTGAGAATGCCCTGATTCTGGTGCCGGGTATCCCTCAGCCATCCGCGGCGGACCAGCAGCGCGCGGGTGAAGGAATGGCGCGAGCCGCCCGAGGGATTGTCCGGCAGCGCGAGGGTCTTGTTGGCCGGATAATCGGTGGAGAGATAATTGTCGCCCATCAGAATGGCCTGTGGCCGTGTGGGCAGCGCATCAATGCAGAACATGTAGCTGAGATTGGTGCGGAAATCCCACACGATGCTGAGCGGCCTCCAGTCCGGGAGCGGCGTCCGCTTCCGGTCTGCCGGACAGGTCAACACACGGGGATTCTTCAAGTACGGCTGCAAGGTGAACCAGTTGGTTCGCAGCGGGTCAGGCCCGATCTTGCCCGGCCCGGGACTCCAGGGATACTTGCCGTCATTGTTGTCGTCGCCCCACATGGTGAAGGACAGCGCGATTTGCCGGTTGTTGCTGACGCAGTTGGCGCTCTGGGCCTTGGCCTTGGCGCGCGCGAGCGCCGGCAGCAGCAGCGCCGCCAGGATGGCAATGATGGCAATGACCACCAGCAGTTCGATCAGCGTAAATGCGCGAAGCAACCGCGGCGTGCCGGTTTGGGGAATTGCTGGTTCAAGTCTCATAGAGATAGGGAAGAGCGGGGGGGCGCCGGTTGTCCGGCGCCCCCGAAACATGTCCCTCAAGGAACCAGCAGCCTGAAGAAGGCCGGCGAGCCGGCGCCCACGATATTTGTGGTGAAGGTGAACGAGCCGCCCGGACCAAAGACATTGGTCGCAACCGGCATCCACCCCGCCAGCGGGGCGGCGACGTTCGGAGAGGTCACCACATAGTAGGTGCTCCCTTCGGTGCCACCGCTGCCGCTGAGGGTAAAGTCCGTGCCGCTGAGCGTGGCGGAGTCTATGGTCGTCGCCGGGACAGGTACGGAGATTGTGCCGTCAAC
>CAZHEW010000057.1:0-12420 GCA_964531815.1 uncultured Verrucomicrobiota bacterium | reverse complement strand
GAGCGGGGGATTACGACGCAGTTCATTCCGCCCGGCAAGTTCCGCACCAGGCTGGATGAGGAGGCCGAGCGGGCTTACATCGAAGCCCTGCGCGTGGCCGGGGTGGATTTGGTCGTGCTGGCGGGATTCATGCGGGTGCTCAAGAATGCCTTTTTGGAGGCCTTCGCGGGACGGATTATCAACATCCACCCTTCGCTTCTGCCGGCGTTCCCCGGTTTGGAGGCCTGGAAACAGGCACTGTCGCATGGGGCGAAGGTGACCGGTTGCACAGTGCATTTCGTGGACGCCGGGGTGGATTCGGGGCCGATCATAGGCCAGCAGGCGGTGCCGGTGCTGGATCACGATACGCCCGAGACGCTCCACCAGCGGATTCAGACGGCGGAACATGTCTTGTATCCGCAATGCGTTACGGCGATTGCCCGCCGCCAGATCGCCGTCCAGGGGCGGCGGGTGTTTTGGCGCGCGCCCTGACCGTCGCGCTTGCCGGGCCTGGCCGAGGCAAGCTCACGCGGGAGTCCGAAGAAAAAGGTCGCTTCGGAAGGGAAATCATGGCAAATAGCCGGCGCAAGTGCAGGTAAGAGCGATGAAGACTTCGCGTCCCTGCGCCCGAGCGTTAATTGACAGCATGAAGAAGAAGCAAGTATTGCGGTTTGGATTGCCCAAGGGCAGTCTGCAGGAGGCCACCATCGAGAAGATGGGCAAGGCCGGGTTCAACATTTCCGTCAGCAGCCGCTCCTACATCCCCTACGTGGACGACGAGGAGCTGGAGATTCGGCTGATTCGCGCGCAGGAGATCAGCCGTTACGTCGAGTACGGCTACCTGGACTGCGGCATCACCGGTTACGACTGGATCCAGGAGAATGGCTCGAAGGTCCACGAGGTGGGCGAGTTCCAGTTCAGCAAAGCGACGCGGCAGCCCGCCCGGTGGGTGTTGGCGGTGCCGGAGCAGTCGCCGATCAAGTCGGTGAAAGACCTGCAAGGCAAACGCATTGCCACGGAAGTCGTAAGCCTCACGAAGCGGTATCTGCGCCAGCACAAGGTGACGGCGGAAGTGGAGTTCTCGTGGGGCGCAACCGAGATGAAGGCGCACGAGCTGGTGGACGCCATTGTGGATGTTACCGAGACGGGCTCCTCGCTCCGGGCCAACAAGCTGCGCATCGTGGACACGCTGCTGACCTCGACGCCGCGGCTCATCGTGAATCACAGCGCGTGGAAGAAGGCGTGGAAGCGGCAGAAGATTCAGACGCTGGCGCTGCTGCTCAAGGGCGCGCTGGAAGCAGAGACGAAGGTGGGCCTGAAGATGAACATCGCGCAGAAGAACCTGGCGAAGCTGCTCAAGGCCCTGCCCGCGCTGCGCAATCCGACCATTTCCAGCCTCAGCCAGAAAGGCTGGGTGGCCGTCGAGACGATTATTGACGAGCACATCGTCCGCGAGCTGATCCCGGCGCTGAAGGCGGCGGGGGCGGAGGGGATAATCGAGTATCCCCTGAACAAGGTAGTGTATTGAGGCCGGTTTACTTTCCGGCATTCGCGCCGGCGCGATCGGGCGGCTGAAGGGAGAATTTCAGGCCGTCCAGCCGGGTGCCATCGGGCTTGCGGACGCGGGCGCAGAACCCCCAGCCCTGGTTAAGCTGCGTGACTTTCAGCAGCAGAGGATTCCAGCCTGCCTGCAAGTTCACCTTCACCTTGTCAGAGTCGGGTTCCAGGCCGCGGAAGACGTTATTGGTGTGCACGACCTGACCGTTGAGCCAGACCTTTACGCCGTCGTCGGTGCCGAGGTCAAGGCGGGCGGCCTGGGCCTGTTCGGAATAGACCCACATGCGCCCGTAAGCCACGCGCTGGTCGCCGCCCAGGGCCTTGAGCAAATCCATTATCCAGGGGCGCTTGGGGTCGGAATCGGGCAGCAGCGCCTGCCAATTGACCCCGGCAGCGTCCGGGACTTCCGGCGGGAATGCCAGGTCAAACAGGTCCTTGTACTCCTTGCCTTCCTGAAAGTATGGGCCGGAGACTTGCCAGGCGGTGATGTAATCGGCTGCGGCCTCGATGTCCTTCAGGGCGGTTTCGGCCTCCTTCCGCGTGTCAGCGTCGGTGGTTGCCGACAGGACTTTGGTTAAGGCATTGGTCGCCTCGGCGCGCTGCGCGTGGGGAAGGGCCGATGCGATCCTGGTCAGCGCCCGCGCGGCTTCGAGTTGGGTCGCCGCCTCGTTGAGCATCGGCTCGGACAGCTTGAGCGCTTCCACGTCGGGAATTTCAGCCAGGCCGGCCAGGACGATCCGCTTCTGCTCCGGGCGCAAGGGTTTGGCAAGAATCGTTTTGAGCGGCTCGATCTGCTCTTTGCGAGGGAGCTTGATAGTCTCCTCCTGAGTCGTGAGGCGGACGCACGCGCGAATCGCCAGGGTACGGAGGTTCTCTTCCGGCGCTTCGCAGGCGATCTTCAGCGCATCGGGCAGAAGTTCCGGGTCGGACGTGTCGCAAAGGGCGCGGACGGCCGCCGAGCGGACCGGCGGATCGGGGGAGGCGACGGCCGCGCGCAACGCCGCGCGCACCTTGGGATCAATCAGCCCGCCGCAGACTGGCAGCAGGGCGATGCGGGTCTCGGGTGTGCCGGTTGCCATCGCCTGCAGCAGCGGCTCAATGTTCACGCGGCCCCGGCGAGTTTGGATTTGGCGGCAGGCGGTATTCACAGCCTCGGCGGCGTTGGCCCGGGCACTGTCGCTTCCGGCCTCGGCGACAAACTGAACCATCTCGCCCATCTGGGAGTCTTCCACCAGCACGGCCAGCGCCTGGAGCGCCGCCTTGCTGGCCGAGACCGAGCCCCGCCGCGCCAGCTCCATCAGCCCGGGAATAGCGGTCCGGTCGCCGCGATCCGCCAGCGCACGGGCGAATTCGGCCTGCACCTCCGGCTTTGCATCCGGCAGCAGGCGAAGCATCGTTTCGGTGGGATTGCCGCGCCGCAACTGGACCAGCGCCAGCCGGGCGGCTTTCTGCTCCTCACCGCTCGACGCGGCGGCGGCAACTGCCAGCAGCGGAGCTACCGAGGCATCGCCCAGGATGCCGAGCGCATTCAGAGCCGCCACGCGCACTTCCGCGATGGAGCTGCCGGCCAAAGGGGTGATGGCGGGAGCCGCTGCCACGTCCCCGCGCTGAGTTAAGCTCC
This sequence comes from uncultured Verrucomicrobiota bacterium, assembly GCA_964531815.1. Lineage (GTDB taxonomy): Bacteria > Verrucomicrobiota > Verrucomicrobiia > Limisphaerales > UBA8199 > UBA8199. The sequence continues at coordinate 9,263 of CAZHEW010000057.1, read as the reverse complement.
CGATCAATGCGATCTGCACGGGAGGGGCGGTGACAGGGAGGAGCGCGGCGAGGGCCTTGGTCGCTCTCGGCGCCGACACCTGGCGCGCCAGTTCGAGCGCGGCGGTCTGGCCGGCCTGGTCTTTGCCTTTGATGGCACTTGTCACCAGGGACAGAGCCTTGTTGCCCGAGGCCTGGATCATCCCCCGATAGGCGGCTGTGCGGACGGAGTCCTTCTGCTCGGTTTCATAGAGACGCTGAAAAGCCGCCAGGGCCTTGGTGCGGCTGCCCGCCGCCAGGAGGCGGTTGGCGCAGCGCAGGGAGCCGTCCACGCAAGCCTCGTGGACCGCGCCGGTAGAGTTTGCGGCAGCAGCTTGGAGAGCTTTGAGTGTTTTGGTGCCGCCGATCCGCCCCAAGGCGCGAGCAGCAGCGGCGGCGATTTGCGTATCCTGATCCGTAAGCAGTGTCGTCAGTGCGGAGACGGCGCGCTTCTCGCCACGGATTCCAATGGAATTGATGATGCCGGTTTTGGTCGGCCCGCTGGCCTTGCCCAGGGCGTCGGTCAAAGCCCGGCCAGCTTTGCCGGAACGCATGGATTCGATGGCATAGCGGGCGGAATGGGCGAGTTGCTCATCAGTGAGCAGCACGGCGAGGGCCGGGACGGAGCGGTCGGTGCCGATGCGTTTGAGTTGGGCGCAGGCGTCGTCCTTTTCCGCAGGCGCCGCGCTGGACTGCAGGACAGCGATCAGGCGCTGTTCCTCGCGTTGGGAAGCGGCAGTGCCGGCGGACAGCGTGCCGGGAAGCAGAATGCCCAGTGCCAGTGTCAGGAGCAGGGATTGTTTCATGCGAAGGTCCGGTAAAGGGATAGTCAGCAGGAGGTGGCAGATGGCAAATCGTCTAGATGCACCAGGGCGGGCGTTTGGCGATGGAGAGCAGACGGTTGGCCTCGTCGTCTTTGAGGAACCGCTCAGCCTTCGGATCCCATTTGAGGGCGCGCTTCAATTGCTTGGCAACGCCGCCCAGCAGGAGCGCGCTAGCGGCGCGGTGGGCGATGTCCGCATCGCAGATGGGGCGTTTGCGGGTGCGGATACATTCCAGGAAATTGCCCGCGTGACTGCTGCTGCGGTAGAGGTGCTCTTCGTCCGGCTGGAGCGGCTCGCGCGCCAGTTCCGGCGGATCGGACACCAACGCTTCGCGGTCCACCGCGATGCGGCCTTCGGTGCCGACAAAGCAAGCCCCCCCCACGTTGCCGACGGGTTCTCCCGGGTAGGCTCTGCCATAGACGACCACCCCGCTGGCGTAGCGGTAGCAGGAGCATTCCTTCTCCATGAAGATTTCCACCGGGCCGGTGTCATCCGCCCCCGCGGCCCATTGGACGATGTCGTAGTGGTGCTGGCCCCAGTTGAGTTCCCCGATGTCAAAGCGGTGGGCGCCGGTGTTGCCGTCATAGGGAATCCAGGGCGCGGGCCCAAGGTAAAGGTCCCAATCCAGGTCCTTGGGCACGGGTTTGGCGGCGCCAAAACGGGGCGGCCAGAAGACGCCCCCGCCGTCCCGGTAGGCATAGATGGCCTGCAGCTTGCCAATGCGGCCGCTGCGGATGAACTCGCAGGCGCGCCGGAACTTCCCGTCGTATTCGCTGCGTTGCTGCGTGCCTGCCTGAAAAACGCGCCCGTAACGCCGCACCGCGGCCAGCATCGCCTGGCTCTCGCACACAGTCACCGCGGTCGGCTTTTCGCAATAGATGTCCTTGCCCGCCTCGGCCGCCATGGCGGCCATGGTGGCATGCCAGTGGGCCGGAGAGGCTATCAGGACGGCGTTTATGTCGGGGCGGTCGAGCACCTGGCGGAAGTCGGCGTAGGCCGCGCAGGACTTGTAATTATCCTTGCCGTAGGTTTCGGCGTAATGGTCGTTGACTTTCTTGGTGGCGTTCTCGCGGCGATCGCGCCAGACATCGCAGACAGCGAGCACCTGCACATCTTTCCGCCCCGCGTAACCGCCCGCCACATACGTCCAGGCGCCTCCCAACAGGTGGCCGCCGCCCTGGCCGCCAACGCCGATGAACCCCATGGTGATGCGCTCGCTCGGAGACATCGCCCCGCCCCGCCCCAGCACCGACGCCGGGACAATCGCCGGCGCGGCGAAAGCGGCGGCCAGAACGGCAGTAGTTTGGCGCAGGAAGTGGCGGCGGGTAATTCCGGTAGTCGAGCTCATGATCAAGTGCAATTATGCGGCGGCAGCATAACTGGCTGAACCCGGGTTGTCGAGGGGGCCCCGCCATGCGACTGCGCACCCAACCATTGCGGCAAAACAATTGGCGCTTGCCGCAGCCCGCCGAATGAACGACTCTTCCAGCAATGAAATCCAAACTCCTGGCCCTTGTTACGATTGTCTCGCTGCTGCTGTCCGTTCCAGGCGGAATTGCGCAGGAAAAGAGTGACGCCGCCGCCGAACTGCAGGCGTTGGTGTCAAAGATTCAAAGCAAGCTGCGGCAAGGCGACGCCACCGAGGCCAGCCTGGCGCCTGAAATCAAGGAGTTTGATGCCTTGCTCGAAAAGCACAAAGGCGAAAAGACGGAAGGCGTGGCGCAAATCCTTCTCATGAAGGCCACCCTTTACCAGGAGGTCCTCAAGGACAAGGCCAAGGCCGACGCGCTAATGGCGCAGCTCAAGCAGGACTTTCCGGATTCCGAGCAGGTCAAGATGCTCAAACGGCAGGAAGAGGCCGAAAAGGTGCGCAGCGGCCTGCGGGAGGGCGCCAAGTTCCCGGACTTCAACGAGAAGGACCTCGCGGGCAAGCCGCTCTCCATCGCCAATTACAAAGGCAAGGTGGTGCTGTTGGACTTCTGGGCAACCTGGTGTGGTCCCTGCGTCCGGGAATTGCCCAGCGTCATCAAGACTTACGAAGCCCATCACGCCAAGGGCTTCGAGATCATCGGCATCAGCCTCGACAAGGATAAGCAGAAGCTCACGGACTTCATCAAGGCGAGGAAAATGACGTGGCCGCAGTACTTCGACGGGCTAGGCTGGCAAAACAAGCTGGCGGCGAAATATGGGGTCCAGAGCATCCCGGCAACCTACCTGCTCGACGGCCAGGGCGTCATCATCGGCAAAGACCTTCGCGGAGAAGAACTTGAACAGGCAGTCGCCAAGGCGCTCGCCAAGAAGTAAGCCGCGCCGCCGGCGTTAATGGGCCGCCACGGCCCGGGTAGGTTCACCGGGCCAAGCCGTGTGTATTGTCCGGCCCGCGCATTTCCGCGCGGTCCTGACGGGGCCACCAAGTGTCGCGGCGAGGTTACTTCCTCGCCGCTTCGTAGTAGTTGGCCACCTCAGCCCAATTGACGACGTTCCAGAAGGCCTTGAGGTATTCCGCCCGGCGGTTCTGGTATTTCAAGTAGTAAGCGTGCTCCCAAACGTCGCACGCCAGGACCGGCTTGCCTTCGACCCCCGCCACCTCCTTGCCCATCAGGGGGCTGTCCTGGTTGGCGGTGGAAACCACTTCCAGCCTGCCCCCGTTGACAATCAGCCAGGCCCAACCGCTGCCGAACCGGCCCACGCCGGCGGCCTCAAACTTCTCCTTGAAGGCATCGAAGCTGCCGAAGGCGGCGTTGATGTCATCGGCCAGCTTGCCGGAGGGCACGCCCCCGGCTTTGGGGCCCAGGATCTTCCAGAACAGGGAATGGTTGGCGTGGCCGCCGCCGTTGTTGCGCACCGCGCCGCGAATATCAGCCGGCACCGCGTTCAAATCGCGGATCAAGTCTTCGACCGACTTCCGCTCCAGGTCCGGCTTGCCGGCGAGGGCCTTGTTGACATTGGCCACGTAGGCCGCGTGATGCTTGCCGTGATGAATCTCCATGGTCGGCGTGTCAATGTACGGTTCGAGCGCGTCCTTTGCGTAGGGAAGTTGAGGTAGTTCGTATGCCATAGTATTTCTCCTGTCGTTGTTATCGTTTGTTCACCTAATGCCACTGTACCTTCTCGCTAATGTATTCCTCACAACATAGCACTTCTGTGCCAAAGTCAAGGGGCGCAAGGACAAATCGGCGCCCCGGCACGCAGCCAGGCCGCGCAACGCCAAACGGCTGATCGGCCCCGTCGTCCTACCGTGCAGCCAGCCCGACGAAGTTCGCCAGCAACTGGAGGCCAACCTTCTGGCTCTTCTCCGGGTGAAACTGGGTGGCGAAGACGTTGTCGCGCCACACCGAGGAAGCGAAGGTCTCGCCGTAAGTCGTGCGCGTGGCGACGATGGAAGCATCGGCGGGCTTGGGAAAGAAGCTGTGGACGAAATAAACGTAGCTGCCGCTGGGGATGCCCCGGAAGAGCGGGCAGTCCGGCTTCACAATCTCGAGCTGGTTCCAGCCAATCTGCGGCACCTTGAGTCCGTCTGCTCCCGCAAAGCGAACCACCTTCCCCTGGAAAACGCCCAGCCCCGCCGCGCAACTGTTGAACTCCTCGCTCTTCTCGAACAGCGCCTGGTAGCCAACACAGATGCCCAGGAAAGGCCGGCCCGTCTGCATGAACTGGCGCGAAGCCTCCAGCAACGCCTGCTTCTGGAGGGCCTGGATGCAGTCGTCAAACGCGCCCACGCCCGGCAACACCACAGCGCGCGCGTCAGCCAGCTCTTCAGGCTGCCGGGCGATGCGGACATCCGCGCCGACCTTGAGCAGAGCTTTGTGGACGCTGCGCAGGTTGCCGGAGCCGTAGTCAATTAGAGCAATCACGAGCGCAGAATATAGTGCGCGGCGCGCGGCCAGGCAAGGAGCAGACAACCATGCACCGTGCAGACAGGAGGCGGCATCATGCCAGGCTGCTGTCCCGATCAGCCTGCGCGCCTGATGTCAATTTGGCCTTAACAGTTGTCCGCCGGCTTGGTAGGCTGAGCGCGTATGAAGGCCCTGATTCGGAAGCTGGAGGGCAGGCTCCGGCGGATGCCGCCCCTCACCATCACTGCTATCGGTCTGTGCTGGGTACTGGCGCTCGGCGTCATAGACTACTTCACCCCGGGCGCAATGAGCTTTGTGCTGCTCTATATGCTCGCCGTGGTTTTCACTGGATGGGGTGCGGGAAAATGGCGCGCCTGGTTGGTTTCAGTGGTGGCCGTCCTCACGATGCTCACAGTGCATTGGTACTTGCGCCGAGGCGTCCCGCAGTCCGGCTGGCTGGCCCTTTGGAACCATACAGAATGCTTCATAGTGTTCAGCCTCGCCGGCTGGCTGACGGCGGAGGTCTGCCGGCTTGCGCGCCACTTGAGCATTCTGGTCGAGGAGCGAACGGCGCAATGGAAAGCGGAGGCGGAGCAACACAAGTCAACCTCGGCCCGCCTGACGGAAGCCAATGAGCGTTTTGAACAGGTCATCAACAACATCACAGAAGTCTTCTGGCTGACGGACGTGCGCAAGCGCCAGATGATCTACGTCAGCCCCGGCTATGAACGCATCTGGGGCCGGAAGTGCGAAGAGCTTTACCGCGAGCCGGAGGCCTGGCTGTCGGCAATCCATCCCGCCGACCGCGACGCCGTGGCCCGACGTAGCCGGACCGAGCAAGCCGCTGGGACCTATGATGTCGAATACCGCATCCTCCGGCCTGACGGATCTATGCACTGGATTCGCGACCGGGGATTCCCGGTGCGCAACCCCCAGGGCGAGGTCTATCGCATCGCCGGTCTGGCCGACGACATCACAGACCGGAAACGGACTCGCGAAGTGCTCGAGACGCAGGCGGCGATTCTGGAGAGCATGGCCGAGGGGGTGGTGGTCACCGACGAGCAAGGCCTGATCGTGCAGATGAACCCCGCTGCGGATCAAATCTGGGGCTGGGAGCGAGGCGAACTGCTCGGCCAGTCGGCCGACATCTTCAGCGCGCTGCCGGAGCCGGCAAAGACCGCCAGCATGCAGGAGGTCCTGACCACGCTGCGGACCACGGGCTCGTGGCGCGGGAGATTCACGAACCGGCACAAAAGCGGCAATATCATCTATTGCGAGGCGGTCATGAGCCGGGTGGAAGTTGCGGACCGAACGCTCTATGTCGCCATCGAGCAGGACGTGACCGAGCGCGCGCGCATGCAGGAGCAACTCGAAATGCAGGCGCGCGTCCTGGAGAGAATGGCAGAGGCCGTGCTTGTGTTGGATGAACAAGGGAGAATCCTGCTCACCAATCCCGCGCTGGACGCCATGATGGGGTATGAGCGAGGCGAGTTGGTCGGGCGATCTATTGGGACACTGTCCGGCCGCACCCCGGAGGAGTTTCGCAGGATTCTCGACCGGTCTTTCGAACAAATCAGAACTCATGGCCATGCGGAGGAGACGCATGTCGCGCGGCGAAAGGATGGCACCTTGATCGAGGTCGAATGCCGCAGCAGCGGCCTCACCCTCGATGGCCGTTTCTGCGCGGTGATCGTCGGCCAGGACATCACCGAGCGCAAACGGGCGGAACAGGTGCTGAGGCAAAGTGAAGAAAGCCTGCGCGTCTTCCTCGACGCGGTGTCCCACCCGGCAATGCTGCTGGATCGGGAGGGAGTGATGCTGCTCGCCAACCAGGCGGTGACCGCCGGGCTGAACCTTCCCTGGAATGAACTGCAAGGCCGGAACGCCTTCGGCCTCCTTACCCCCGGGGCCGCCGAAACCAGGAGGGCTGCCTTTGACCAGGTCCTGCGAACCCGGAAACCGATGCGGTTCGAGGACGAGCGCCAGGGCCGGCATTTCATCAACTTCTTCAGCCCCGTCCTCGATGACGCGGGCAATGCGATCCGCGTGGCTGTATTCGCTCTGGACATCACGGAGCGCAAGCAGGCGGAAGAGGCGTTGGGCCGGAAAGAGGAGCTTTACCGCACGCTCTTTGAGTTGAGCCCCGATGGCATTCTGGTCGAGAGCTCCAGCGGGACCATCCTTGATGCCAACCTGGCCATGTGCCAGGCGTTCGGCTACTCCCGGAAGGAGTTGCTGGGGCGCAACGTGCGGTGCTTTGCGCCGCCTGATCGGCAGGAGGAGGTCCAAACGCACCTGGCCGCACTGCGAGCCGGCCAAACGCTCCTGCATGAGGTCTGGAGCGTCCGGAAAAACGGCGACCGTTGCCTGGTATCGCTCCACGAGAAGCCGCTGTTACTGCCCGATGGGCGCCAGGGGATCCTGGCGGTGGCCAGGGACGTCACAGAAACCAGGCGGGCCACGTTGATCAAGGAAGCCTTCCTGTCGCTGGCGACCCGCCTCAACGAGGTGGAATCCCCCCCGGCGGCCGCCCGGGCGATCTTCGCCGCCGCAGACCGGCTTTGGCAATGGGACGCGGCCCTGCTGCAACTGTATTCCGCTGAGCGGGACTGCCTGGACTCCGTGCTGCTGGTGGACATCGTGGGGGGCAAGCGCCAGGAGGTTTCCCCGCCGTTCCCTGATAGCCCGCCGCCTCCCAAAATGCGCCGGATTATGGAGAACGGCGCGGAGTTGATTCTGCGCACTGCCGCCGAGCGGCAAGAAACCGAGCTGGTGGCCTTCGGCGACGTGCAACGCGTCTCCGCCTCCCTGATGTATGCCCCGTTACGCCGCAAAGGCCAGACCGTGGGCGTGCTTTCCATCCAGAGCTACACGCCCGACGCCTTCACGCAGGAGGACCTGCGCACGCTCGAGGCCCTGGCCGACCACTGCGGCGGCGCGCTGGAGCGCATCCGGGCCGAGCAATCGCTGCACGAGGCGCATGACAAGCTGGAACTGCGCGTGCAGGAGCGCACGGCGGAGCTGCGGACCGTAAACGCCGCGCTGCAGGAAAGCCAAGCGCGGCTGCAGTTGGCGCTGCACGAGCAGCAGACGCAACTGGCTTACATCGAAAGCATCTACCAGACTGCGCCGGTCGGGTTATGCGTGCTGGACACCGAGTCCCGTTACGTCCGCATCAACAACCGGCTGGCCTCCTTGAACAGATTGCCGATCCAGGGGCACCTCGGACGAACGCTGCGCGAGGTCTTGCCGCACCTCGCCGACGCAGCCGAGGATGTTTTCCGACAGGTCATCACGACCGGCCAGCCGGTGCTCAACTCCGAGTCGCGGGAAACAACTCAAGGGCAGTCCGGCGTGCCGCGAGTCGCCCTCACGCACTGGGCCCCCCTCAAGGCGGCTGATGGCCGGGTCACCGGGGTCAGTGTGGTCGTGGAAGAGATCACCGAACTCAGGCAGGCCGAGCGGGCGTTGCGCGAGGCGCACGACCAACTCGAACAGCGCGTGCGGGAGCGGACGGCGGAACTGCAAGCGGCCAACGCCGCCCTCGGCGAAAGTGAGGAGCGCTATCGCTCGCTGGTCAACAACCTCAACGTGGGTGTTTTCCGGAACACCTCTGCCCCCTGTGGGCGCTTCCTCCACGTCAATCCGGCACTGGCCCGCATTCTCGGTTATGATTCGGTGGCGGAGATCGAGAGCCTCAACGTCGCCGACACTTACCAGGATCCGAGGCAACGGGCGAGGTTTCTGGCCGATGTGCTGCGCGAGGAAACCCTGCGCAACTACGAACTGCGCCTGAAGAAGAAGGACGGCACCCCCATCTACGCCTGGGCCCATGCCACCGTCCACCGCAAGGCCAACGGCGAGGTGGACTGGGTGGACGGCGTGCTGGAGGACATCACCGAGCGCAAACGCGCCGAGCAGCAACTAGCGGACGCGCTGGACTTGAACCGGCGGATCCTGGAAGCCTCGCCGACGGGCATCGCCGTCTTCGACGCCTCGGGCCAATGCATCTTCGCCAACGAAGCGATGGTGTCTGTCATTGGCGGCACCGTCGCCGCGATGCGGCAGGAGAACTTCCGCCGGATGGCAAGCTGGCGCAAAGATGGCCTGCTCAAATTGGCCGAGGCGACACTAGTCCAGGACAAGCCGCTCTCGGCCGAGGTCCACGGCGTGAGCAATTTTGGCCAGGAAACGTGGGCGGATGTTCACATGACCGCCTTCACACGGGAAGGCCAACGCCACTTGCTGGCCATGTTTAACGATATCCGCGACCGCAAACGCAATGAACTCCTGCTCCAGGCTCAACGTGACTTGGGGTTCAGCCTCAGCCAAACCAGTGATCTGGCAGGGGCCCTGAATTGCCTGCTGGAAATTGCCATTCGCACGGGGGGGCTTGACTCGGGGGCTATCTACCTGCCTAACGAGCGCAAGGGCGGAATGGATATGATCGCGCACCACGGCACTTCGCCGGGCTACAACGAAGCGGTGGCGCATTGGGGGCCGGACAGTTTGGGAATGCAGCTCGTGCGACGCGGCCAGCCCATCTTTGCGACGTTCCGAGAGCTGTCGGTCTCCCCGGATGAGGC
>CAZHEW010000056.1:0-12606 GCA_964531815.1 uncultured Verrucomicrobiota bacterium | reverse complement strand
GCGAGATGCGCAGGCTGCCGGCCAACTGCCAGCGATTTACGATCGAACTGGATGCGCCGCCGCCCGCGTTTTCCGTTGAGTCGTTTTCCGGTGCTGACTAGCTTGGGCTTTCATGAACATCTTTGTCACTGGCGGCGCCGGCTATATCGGCTCGATTTGCACCGAAGCATTGCTGGAGGCCGGGCTTTCTGTGACGGTTTACGACGATCTGAGCGAAGGTTGAGGATGTGGCCCGCCTCGGCGGGCGCGGTTTGTGCCGGGGCGCCCGGACGAGGCGGGCCACATCCTCAACGCCATCCAGGAGGCCCGGCCCGACGCGATCATGCACTTCGCCGCCAACGCGTTGGTTGGCGAATCCATGACCAACCCGCGGAAGTACTTCCACAACAACGTCGTCAATGGCCTCAAGCTGCTCGATGCCGCCGTCGAATGCGGCGTGAAGAAGCTCGTTTTCAGCTCGACCTGCGCCACCTATGGCCCGCCCGAGCGCCTGCCGATGACCGAGGACCTGCCCCAACGCCCGATCAACCCATACGGCGAGTCCAAGCTGATGCTCGAGAAGATGCTCCAATGGTATCAGCGGATCTACGGGCTGGAGTTCATCGCGTTCCGCTATTTCAACGCCGCCGGCGCCAGCGAGTGTTTCGGCGAGCACCATCGCGTCGAGACGCACCTCATTCCCAACGTCTTGCAGGTTGCCCTGGGCCGCAAACCCCACTGCGAGATCTACGGCACGGATTACTCCACTCCCGACGGCACCTGCATTCGTGATTACATCCACATTCTCGACCTGGCCCAGGCGCATATCCTCGGCCTGACGCCCGGCCGCCAGGGCTTCTATAACCTCGGCAACGGCGACGGTTACTCTGTGCGGCAGGTGCTCCAGACCTGCGAAAAGGTAGCCGGCAAAGCCATCCCCGCTCTTGAAAAGCCGCGCCGTCCCGGCGATCCGCCGCGCCTGGTCGCCTCAGCAGCACGGGCGATGCAGGACCTCGGCTGGCAGCCCAAGTATCCCAGGCTCGAAGACATCATCGCCAGCGCCTGGGCCTGGCACCAGCGCCACCCCCAGGGCTATCCCGACTAGGCCATCTGAGGCCGGCCCGACACGGGCATCATTCCTGCCGCGAGCAAACGTCCTGCTCACCGGCTCGCGCCGCGCACCTCTACGGGACCGCGGTTGTGACGGATCGTCAGCACGCCGGCGGGCGCGTCAAACCACCACCCGAGCCGGCCCTCGGCAGGCAGGGCCTTCAGTAGCTGAAGATCATGCGCGCCCGCGCGCACGGCCTTCGGCACGAAGCTCAGCTTGAGAACCGCGCGCGATGCTGCAATGGTCTCGAACCTCACCTGTCCTGCCGAGTAGCGGACATTCTGCGGGTAAATGCTGCTGCCCAGGAGGTGATCCTGCCGGTCGGGCGCCAACTCCGGCAGGGAGGACATCGCCTCAAGAACATGGCACACCGTGTATAGATGCTGAGAATACCAATTTGGCCGGTTGGCTTTGCCCTTCTTCGGGTTGACGGAATGGAAGAAGGTGCGGAACAGGCCGGCGGGCGACTGCATGTAGGTGAGCGCATTGATCCCTGACAATGCGCGCCGCTTCACCTGCTCGTCGCGGGTAACTGAGTATAGGTTGGCCAGGGCCAGGCAGTAGCGCGCGGTGTGCCCCGGCATGATGTGATCGAACCCTGCCTGCTCGGCAACAGCCGGCGCGGGCGCCGCGGCATGGCCATCGGTATGCACCAGCCGTTCCTCCATGCGGCTGAGGATGCGGCGGCCCATCTCGATATACTCCGGATGGTCTGTGGCCTGGCGGAAAAGGTAGGCGGCCGTAAAGGACATCGGCTCGGCGGAGAGGTAGCCTTCTTCCTTGAGGCGGATGTCCTCGTGGTAAGTGCCCCACAGGTTCTTCTCGACGTTTCGTTGAAGCATGAGCTTGAGGGCGCCTTCATGGGCGCGGCGATAGGGCTGTTGGTCGTCATGGCGAAGCATCGTCTCGAAGAACTCCACCATGAAGACCGGCGCCCCGCCGAAATCCTGCCGGACGCTGCCGTCCTCCGGCAGAACCCGGAAGGGCCAGCTCCCGTCTTTGCGCTGCTGGCGGACGAGGGTTTCAGCGATCACCCGCGCGCCATCCAGGTATTTCTTCTGCGAATCAGCTTCGTAAAGGGCGAGATATGCGCTGCCGATGAATGCCGCTTTGTCGGGCTCGATGCTGTCTTCATCCCTCGATCCGCCGGGCCGCCCGTTGGAGAAAGTGGAGTAGGGCAGGTTGCCGTACGCCGCCCCGGACGGGGTTGAGTGCCCCAGATTCCAGTCGGCCAGGTCGCGGGCGCGGAGCAGCCATTCCCGCTCTCCGGTGTAGGCGTAATAGCGCAGGAAGGTGAACATGAAGTAGGCATGCTGGCGCGCCGGAAAGGACAATGCGCGCTGCGAACGCGAACCATCCGGATTCACAAAGGCGCTGGTGAAATAGCCGGCCAACTCGCCGTCTGGTTTGCCGGGCACATAGCCGCCGTCGGCCTTCTTAAGAAACTGCATGGCTTCGGTGATTGCCGCCGCCACCGGCCGACGCGGCAGGACGACGCCATTGGCCACGGGCACTCCACTGGCTGTTGCCGGCTCCGCCGCCCCGAGCGGACCGGCTGCCGGCAGATGTAGCAGCCCGACGACGAAGAGGATGCGCAGTTGTTGGCTATTCATGCGCGGCAGGGTATTGTCGGCCGGGTCCGGTTCAAGACTGAAAAGCATGGGCCGCGGGCCGCTTTTCGCAGTTTCCAAACGCCTCCCGCACCGTTATAAATCATCCGCATGTCTCAATATCGCGTCGGCATCATTGGCGGCAGCGGGCTGTATCATATCGAAGGCTTTACTTGCCAGAAATGGGTCAAGGTGAAGACACCCTTCGGCCCGCCCTCGGATGATATTCTCACCGGCAGACTGGCCGGACGTGACGTGGTCTTTCTGCCCCGGCATGGGCGGGGTCACCGGATTCTGCCCAGCGAGCTGAATCACCGCGCCAACTTCTGGGCCTTTAAGCATCTGGGCGTGGCCTGGGCCATCAGCGTGAGCGCCGTGGGTTCACTCCAGGCCAAATACCACCCGTGCGACATCGTGCTGCCGGACCAGTTCCTCGACCGCACCAAACAAACCTCGGCGCACAGCTTCTTTGGGCGTGGCATTGTCGGGCATATCGCCTTTGCGCACCCCATTTGCGGGGAACTGCGGCAGCTTCTGCTGAAGGCCGCGCGGGCGCTCAAGGCGCGCGTCCACGACGGCGGCACTTACGTCAACATGGAAGGGCCGGCCTTCAGCACGCGCGCCGAATCGTTCACCAACCGCAAGCTCGGCTACGACGTCATCGGCATGACTAACCTTGGGGAAGCCAAATGCGCGCGGGAAGCCGAGATTGCCTACGCCACGATGGCAATGGTCACCGATTACGACTGCTGGAAGGAGGACGAGGCACACGTCACCGTGGAGATGGTCATCGCCAACTTGCTGAAGAACGCCGCGATGGCCAAGGCGATCATCGCCAAGGTGCTGCCGCGGATTCCCGCCGAGCCGAATTGGCCCTGCCACGACGCGATCAAGAACGCCATCATGACTGACCGGAAATACTGGCCCGCCAGGACCATTCGCGAGCTGGGGCCGATCTTGCGCAAGTATCTTTGACTGAGCCGCGGCGCGGCGGAGTGGCGGGCCGCAGCCAATTCGCAGTGTGCACCCGCTGCGGCGGCGGCGGCTTGACCGGCCCGGCCCAGGGGTTAAGATCGCAGCATTATGCCAAAGAAGATTGTAATCAAGCCCGCCAAGTCTGCTCCCGCCGTCGGACCTTACAACCACGCCGTGCGCATCGGCGACCTGCTGTTCTGCGCCGGCCAAATCCCCATTGATCCGGCCACCGGCAATCTCGTCTCCGGCGGCATTCAGGCGCAGACCGAACGCGTCTTGCAGAACGTCAAAGCCCTCCTCGAGGACCAGGGGTTGACCTTCGCCCATGTCGTCAAGAGCACGGTCTTCCTGACGAACCTGGCGGACTTTGCGGGGATGAACGAGGTCTATGCCAAGGCCTTCACGGAGGACTTTCCGGCGCGCTCCACGATCCAGGTCGCGGCGCTGCCTAAGGGTGCCAGCGTGGAGATCGAGGTCATCGCGCATTTCTAAGATGAACAACAAAGACGCGAAGGCACGAAGGCAGAAACATCTGAAGGCAGAATCAGTTTTCTTCGTGCCTTTGTTGCTTTGTTGTTCAATGTCCCCATGCCTACTGCAATTGCTCTGTTGATTGGCGCGGTCATCGGCAGCATGGTCGGCTTCCTGATCGGCTGGCTCTATCACCGGGCCCAGGGCAGCACCCCGGATGACCGGCTGGCGAACGAGCTGCGGCAACAGTTGGCGCAGCGCGAAGGGGACCTGTCCAAAGTGCGGGAGCAAGCAGCGGCGGCGGACCGGGAGCAGGCGGCGGCGGAGGCCAACCGGGCCGCAGCGGAGAGACTGGTCGCCGAGCAACGCGAGTTGTACGAGAAAGCCCTGCGCGAGGCGAAGGAGGCGCAGGAGCAGGCACTGGCCGATTTGCGGACGGCGTTCAAGGCCCTCAGCGTTGATACGCTGCGCGAGCTGCAGCCGCAGTTCCTCGAGCGCGTCAGGGAAACGGTGGCCACATTCCAGGCCGCCGCGACAGGCGACCTGGCCCAGCGGCAGGAGGCGATCAAGACGCTGGTGGAGCCGCTCAAGCAGCAACTGGACACCTACCAGCAGCGGCTGCAGCAGGCGGAGGCAACGCAGGCCGGCACGCTGGGCGAGGTAAGGCGGCAGCTCGAAGCGCTGGCGCAGCAGAGTCACGCGCTGGCGCAGGAGACACAGCAGTTCCGCATGGTGCTGCGGTCCAGCCAGGCGCGCGGGCGCTGGGGCGAGGAAACGCTGCGGCGGGTGGTCGAGGCCGCCGGCATGAGCGCGCACTGCGATTTCAGCGAACAAACCAAGGAGGGCGACTCCAAGCCCGACCTGGTGGTGCGGTTGCCCGGCGAACGGCTTATCATTGTGGACGCGAAGGTGCCGGACCTCGATTTTCTCAGCGCGCTGGAAAGCGCCGACGCCACGCGGCGAGCGGAGTCGCTGACCGCACACGCGGCGAAGCTCAAGGGGACCATCAAGGCGCTCGCGGAGCGGGATTATCCCAGCCAGTTTCCCAACGCGCTGGATTACGTGGTGCTGTTCCTGCCGGCCGAGTCGCTCTTCAGCGCCGCGCTGGAGGGAGACCGGGAACTTATCGTCTGGGCGGCCCAGAAACGCATCCTGCTGGCGACCCCGGCGTCTCTGATCGCTCTGCTGCGATCGGTGAGCGTCAGCTGGCAGCAGCACGCGCAGACGGCCAACGCGCAGAAGATCGCCGAGGCGGCGCAGGAGCTCTACGCGCGCGTGGGGAAGTTCACCGAGCACTTCGAGAGAATCCGCGCGGGGCTGGGGCGCGCCAACGACGCCTTCAACGAAGCGGCCGCCAGTTACCAGACGCGCGTGCGTCCCGCCGGCGAACGTCTGGCCGAGCTCGGGGGAGGCGCCCCGGGCAGGCAACTGGCCGATGTGCAGCCGCTGGACTCCGCCCTGCGCTCGCCGTCAGGCTAAACCCCTGGGGCGCTCTGAATTCCAGAGCGGCGGTCAGGACACTCGCGGATCCAGCCAAGGTCCGAGGCGCCCCCGCGGCCTGCGCGTGCCTCGCGGCCCTCTTTTGGCTTGGCAACCGGACCTCTTGTCCTACCCTTGGTTTCGTGATTCATCCAACCGCGATTATTCATCCCCACGCAAAGCTGGATAAAACCGTGCAGGTGGGACCCTTTGCGGTCATTGACGAGGCCGTGGAAATCGGCCCGCATTGCGTTGTCGGCCCCCATGTTTATCTGACGGGCGTGACCTTTATCGGCGGTCATAACCGATTCTACGCCGGCTGCGTGATCGGGGAGGCGCCGCAGGACCTGAAGTACAACGGCGAGCCCACCGTCGTGCGGATTGGCGACCACAACGTCTTCCGCGAGCATGTGACCGTGCACCGGTCCAACCACGCACCAGCGGAGACGGTAATCGGCTCGCAGGGCTTCTATATGGCCAATTGCCACGTCGCGCACAACTGCCGCCTGGGCGATTCCGTCATTCTCGCCAACGGCGTGCTGCTGGGCGGCCACGTGAGCGTGGACGACCGTGCGTTCCTTTCAGGCAATTGCCTCGTCCACCAGTTTGTGCGCGTGGGCACGCTGGCCCTGATGCAGGGCGGTTCGGCCATCAGCAAAGACCTGCCGCCTTACACCGTGGCGCGCGGGGACAACCACATCTGCGGCCTGAACACCGTCGGCCTGCGGCGGGCCGGCTTGAGCCCGGCTGAGCGGCTGGAACTCAGGCAGCTTTACCACACCTTGTTCCGACAAGGGCGCAACCTGCCCGAGGCGGTGGCTGAGGCGCGGAAAGAGTTCTCGAGCGAGCCCGCCCGAACAATGCTGGACTTCCTGGCGGCAGCCAGGCGCGGGGTCTGCCGCGAGGTGGGGGCGCGAAGTGGGGAGGGGCATTTGAGCTTTGACGAAGCTCCTGCAAGCAACTAGAGTCTTTGTTAGTGATGAGCATTAGGCTTTCGCGTGTTCGATTTTGGGCGGGGACGGTCGCGCTGGTCATGGGCGTCTGGCTGGCCTGCAGCGCGCAGGCGGCTGGTCGCCAGCGAGGCCGGGCGATTCAATTCACTCCCACGAAGAGCGACGAGGTTCTGACCAACCTGCACCAGCTAAGTAACAAAAAGGACAGTCTGAAGCGGTTGGAAGAGGACCTCAACGCGCCGCTGCAAAGCTTCGCGCCCAAGAGTTCCCTCGAAGGCGTCATTGCCCCGCCGCCTCGTTCTCCGGCGCCGTCAGCAGTCCAGAGCAAGCGGGCGAAGGAACTGCTGGAGCGCCGCAAGAACTGGGTCTTCATGACGCCGGAAGACCTCGTTGGCGGCCCCACGGTGGAGCAAGTCCTCCAGGCTCCCGATTACGACGAGCACGGGCTGCTAAAGGAGGATTTGCCGGCCATGGAAAGCTATTACCAGCGCCTGCTCCCCAAGCGCCCAGCCAGGAACATCATGAGCCAGGCGCAAACGGACGACCTGTTCGGCCGGCCCAATAGTCCCAACTCACTCGAGGCGCCTGCAGACGATGACTCGGACCTTCCCGCCGGGATCCGACAGAGTGCCGACGCGCTCAAGGGCCTATTCCAGGCGGATGACTACGGTTCTCCGTATTTGCGGGGCTCAACTGCCGCCGATCTTGCCGATCCGTTCAGGCTCGGCAGCAAGACGGCTCCCGCCGTCCAGATGTTGGAGCACAAGAAACGCATGGACGAGTATCGAGCCCTGGTGGACTCAAGTTGGCGCCCGCCAGCAGGGGCGAACCCGGGCTTTTCGGCGCTTGGTCCTGGCGGCGCGGCAGATTCCACCGCAAACCCCGCCAGCAAGCTGCCTGGAGTTTCCAGCCCCCCGTCAGCGCGCGGGTTGGAGGCGCAGTTGAATATTCGCGATCCGCTGCTTGGCCCGCCCGGGCTGCCCGATGTGAATGCAAAAGCGCTTGGCCAATCCAGGCCAACGCCGGTTGAGCCCAGGGTCCGGCAGACGAAAGTGGCGACCACCCAACCCGCGTATTTCGCGCCCAAGCGAGCTTTCTAGCCGAATCCTGCCGGTTCTGAAACCTGGCCGCCGGGCAATTCCACCGCGGCCCGCGGACCGATGCCCCGCAACCAGGGTGCAACCCGCCCGCTTTCCCAAAGCCCCCTTGGCTGCCACCCGCCGTCCGATTCGGCGCTCAGCGCAGCTTTTGACTGTCCATTGCTGAGGCGTCGAGCAACGCCCCGTCAATGGGCGGAAGTCAGCACGAGCACCTGTTCCAGGGTGGAAATACCCTCCCGGGCGCGATCCAGCGCCACCATTCGGAGCGTGCGCATGCCCTGGCCAATGGCGATCTTGCCCATCTCGCGTGTGTTAGCGCGGGCGATGATGAGCTTGCGGATCTCGTCGGTGATAGTCATGGCTTCAATAATGGCCATGCGGCCGGAATATCCGGAATCCTTGCACCGGTCACACCCCCGCCCTCGATACAGCGTAACACCATCGAAGATGCTTGGGTCAATGTTCAGGTCCTGGTACATCTTGGCCGGATAGGTCACAGGCTCTTTGCAATGGGAGCAAGTGCGGCGCATCAAACGCTGCGCGCACGCGAGGATGACGGACGAGGAAATCAGGAACGGCGCAATGCCCATGTCGTCCAGGCGCGCAATGGCGCCAGGCGCGTCATTACAGTGCATCGTGCTCAGGACCTGGTGGCCCGTCAGCGCCGCCTCGATGGCGATTTCAGCGGTCTCCGTATCCCGGATTTCGCCGATCATGATTATGTCGGGGTCCTGGCGAAGAATCGAACGGAGCGCGTTGGCAAAGGTCAGCCCGATCTCTTTCTTGGTTGGCACCTGGTTGATGCCCGGAATCTGGAACTCAACCGGGTCCTCCACCGTCACGATGTTATAGACCGGGTTGTTCAACTCGTTGAGGGCCGAATACAATGTCGTGGTCTTGCCCGAACCCGTCGGACCGGTGACAAGGATCAACCCGTGCGGGGCATCTATCGCCGCTTTTACCTGCTGAAATGTGTCAGGGTCGAGCCCGAGCTTGTCAATGCTCGCGGAGAGATTCGACTTGTCCAGGAGGCGCAGCACCACCTTTTCACCGTGCACCGTGGGCATGATCGAAACCCGGAGGTCGTAGTCCTTCCCCCCCACGCGGATGCGCATGCGCCCGTCCTGGGGCAGGCGCCGCTCCGCAATGTCCAGGCTGCTCATGATCTTGAAGCGCGAGACCAAAGCGAGCTGCATCTGTTTGGGCGGCGCAGTCGCGTCCATCAGAACGCCATCAATGCGGTAGCGCAACCGCAGCGTCTTGTCAAATGGCTCGATATGCACGTCGCTGGCGCGGTCCTTGACCGCCTGGACCAGGATGAGGTTGGCGAGCTTGATGACCGGTGCTTCTTCGCTGGAAGCAGCCAGTTGGTCCAGGTTGACCTCTTCGACCGCCACCCTGGACACCTCCACACTGTCCGCTTCCTCCTCCGCATCAACCTTCTTCTGCGCGTCCTGGATGATGTCCTCCATGCTGCCGCTCTTGGACGCGTCAATCTGGTCCAGCTTGTCCAGGATGGCCTTCTCCGGGGCGATCAGCGGTGCCACATCCAACCTGGTGATGCGCCGCACGTCGTCAATGGCCAGGACATTCAGCGGGTCGGCCATCGCCAGAAACAGCTTGTTCTCAAGCCGCGACACGGGAACGACCTTATGGTTATGGGCTATTTCCCGCGGGACCAGGTCCGCCACTTCGAGCGGGATGCTCAGGCGCGCCAGGTTAACGGGCGGCGTGTTCAGCACGCGCCCCATCGAAACCGCCATGTCCGAGTCGGTGACGTAGGCCTTGTCCAGAACAAGCTTGAGCAGGCGGGTGCCTTCTTTCTTCTGCTGCTCGAGCAATTCCTCGACCTGCTTCTCCGTAAGCAGGCTGTCTTCTACCAGGGCGTCAGCGATGCGCTCGCCAAATGTCTTTACCGGGGGCATGATGTCAGTGGAAGGCTCGGCGGAGGTAGGCGACCAATTCAGCCGGCGGCACCAAATACCACAGCAGCCGGTTGTGGGCCACCGCGGCCAGCTCCTTCCCCGCCTGGTGGTTGAACGGATTCGCGGTGGCGACCAGCACCGACTTGCTCATCCGGTCAAACGGCAGCACGCACCACCGGCGGCACGTTTCTGCCGGGAACTTGCGCGTCATATCTATGTCAACGTCGTAGCTGTGGAGCGGGATGAAGGCGCAGCGCGACTTGTTGCATAATACCTTCAACGACTTGTCGATCGGCAGAATACCCTTGTCCGCCAGGACCTGGATAAAAGGTTCGATAACACGGTCCGGATGGGCGCGGGGATCCACGGCCGGCCAGCACGGCTCAAAATCCGACGACGTAATGATCTTGCTCTCTACAAACAGCTTATACATCGTCTCGCGTCCGTCCTCGACATCCGCAAGGACCACCTTGTTAGCGGCCTTGGCGCTCTGTGGCGGCGCCCCGGACGCGGGCGGAGTGGCGAGCGCGCCATTGGTGGGCGCTGGCGTTTCAACCGGAAAGCTGTTCGCCTGACATTCAATCTGCTGCAAGGCCGCCTTAACCTCGGGATCGTCCGGGCAGCGCCCCAGGATGGTCTCGTACTCGAGGATGGCGGAAGAAAGCTGCCCCATTTGCACATAGGCCTGGGCAATGCGCTTGGACGTGTTGATGGCGTCCTTCTCTTGGTTGAGCTTCGAGTACGCTTCCTTGAGAATCTCCAGCGACTGATAGTCGTGCGGCTGCGATTGAGTAATAACCTCGAACATCTCAATCGTCTGCGCCAACTGGGCTTGTTCACTCGGACTTAAAGTGGTAGCCATGCGAATTCTGCTTTTGCCCGTCAAGGCATTCCGATCGCCGAATCATTTCAGCGGGCGGACCGCTTGGTTGAAGCAAACTTGCGGCCAGTTTGGAACAGCCCCCACATTAAGGCAGAATTTTCCCGCACGGCGGGAGATTCGCGCTAATCGCCAGACACTTGTGTCCAGTTTTGGCACGGGGCATCGCAGCATTTCGGCCGGGAGCCAGTGGCGCTCCTTCCCGGCAGGCCCGGGTCTCAAACCCGTTGGACAACGCGTCCTGAAGTTGTGCGGCCCGCTAACCGCCCCGCTTAACGGGGCGCGGCAGGAACCGGGTTGGCCTCCGGGCCCGCCCCGAGCAACACCCAGTCCAGCATGCGTCAGAGCTTGATGAAACGGGCGGCCTGCGCCATGTCTTTGTCGCCCCGGCCGGAGAGGTTGATGATGATGATCTGCTCTTTGGGGAGCGTGGGGGCGCGGCGAATGACCTCGGCAACCGCGTGGGCGCTTTCGAGGGCGGGGATGATGCCTTCCAGGCGGGCCAGTTCGGTGAAGGCTGCGAGGGCCTGAGCGTCGCTGGCGCTGGTGTATTCGACGCGCTGGAGATCGCGCAGCCAGGCGTGCTCGGGGCCGACGGCGGCATAGTCCAGCCCGGCCGAGACACTATGGGTAAGCTGAACCTGGCCATACTCGTCCTGGAGGAGGTAGGAGCAGGTGCCTTGCAGGACGCCCAGGGAACCGCCCTGGAAGCGGGCGGCGTGTTTGCCGGCCGCGATGCCTTCCCCGCCGGCTTCCACCCCGACCATCTTTACCGATTCGTCGTTCAGGAAGGGATAGAAGAGGCCCATCGCATTGGAGCCGCCACCCACACAGGCGACCAGCAGGTCGGGCAGGCGCTGTTTCTTCTCGAGAATCTGGCGCCGGGCTTCATCGCCGATCACGCGCTGGAAGTTGCGGACCATGACCGGGTAGGGATGGGCGCCATACACGGTGCCCAGGATGTAATGGGTCGTGCGGACGTTGGTGACCCAGTCGCGCATGGCCTCATTGATGGCTTCTTTGAGTGTCTGCTGGCCAGCTTTGACGGGCACGACTTCGGCGCCGAGCATCTTCATGCGCAGAACGTTCAAGGCCTGCCGTTCGCAATCCACCGCGCCCATATAGACGACGCACTTCAGGCCGAACATGGCGGCAACCGTGGCGGTGGCGACGCCGTGCTGGCCCGCGCCGGTTTCGGCGATGATGCGGGTCTTGCCCATGCACCGGGCGAGCAGGATCTGGCCGATGCAGTTGTTGATCTTGTGCGCGCCAGTGTGGAGCAGGTCCTCCCGTTTGAGGTAGATCTGCGCTCCGCCCAGTTCCCGGCTGAGCCGCTCGGCAAAGTAAAGGGGCGTGGGCCGACCGCAAAACTCCCTCAGGTAATACTCGAACTCGCGCCGGAACTGGGGGTCCTGCTGGGAGCGGGCATATTCCACCTCCAGTTCCTTCAGCGGGTGCATGAGGGTCTCCGGCACAAAACGCCCCCCGTAGGGGCCGAAGTGGCCGCGCGCATCCGGCACCGCATCGGTGGCAATCGCAGTCATGGCCGGGAGGATAGTCTCGCCGGAGCAACTCGTCGAGCGCGGCGTTGCCGGGGCGCCGGCTGTTCGAGGAGTTCGACGGCAAGGCGCGGTCCAATATGGCGCGTCTTGCCGGATGGGGTTCCCTGGGGGGCTGGTTTACTTGTGCAGGCCGCGCCCCTTTTCCTCTGACCAAAGGGTGAAGCACCGTTTGATGATCTGGTACTTCTCCGGGTTCTTCTCCGGGTCCTGGTGGCAGTAGATCATGACCCCATCAGCGGCGCGGTGGCCGGCGATCATCGCCTGCTCGACATACTCGGGCGTCGTCGCGCCCAGGCGGCTGTGAGCGGTGGCGTAAATATCGAGAATGATGGGGAAATCGGGGCCGGCCAGGGCCTTGAGTTGCTTGATCTCGGACTCGACCAGGCTCGGGTCTTTCAGGTTGGCTCCGGCGGACTCGTGGCGATAGGGAAAGAGAATGCCGTCAAGGAGCGGGCAGTAGTTGGTGACAAAGCCCGGCTTGATAATGCCCGGGAAGTAGCAGCAGGGCACAAACGCCAGCTTTGGGTTGATCTGGCGGCCGGCCGCGAGCATCTGCCGGAC
>CAZHEW010000055.1:0-12738 GCA_964531815.1 uncultured Verrucomicrobiota bacterium | reverse complement strand
GGCCGCCGTGTTTGACCACGCACGGCCCTTCGATGGTGTGCCAGTCGAACGTCGCACCATATACGTCCATGCGGCGGTTAGCTTCGTAAAGTGTCCAATCGAAGCGGGCGCGCACAACCACGCGGCAGTCACCCGCCAGACGCGTCATGTCGAGCAGGCGATCCACCACGAGGGCCGTGCCCGGATGCTCGCCCGGGGCAGCGTTGGTGAAGTTGCGCGCGTAATACATATACCATTGGCCGTCGTCGTCCTTGAAGGGGAAGCCGTCAATGGTAAACCGGTTCCCCTCGCAATCCGCCAGCTTGCTGCCCGTGTCCACGTAAGGCCCTTCCGGCTTGCGGCTGGTGGCCACGCGCAGCTCGAACTTCTCCGTCTCAACGCCGCCCATCGAATAGTAGAGGTAGAACGTGCCCTTGTGAAAGATGACCTCTGGCGCCCAGTATTGGTAGCGGCGATTGAGCGACGGGGGCGCCAAAGCTCCGCCGAGCTTCTCCCACTCGATGAGGTCTCGGGAGCGCAGCGTTGTGAAAATGCGGCCATCCGGCGTGCGCGCGTTTCCAGTGGTCCCGAAGGCGTAATACAACCCCTTGTGGCGGATAACTGACGGGTCGGGCATCGAACCCGCATACACAGGGTTCGTGTAAACACTATGAGCGGCTGCCGCAGCCTTGGGCGGACTGGTGGGAGCGGAACACCCCAACCCGAGCACGATCAGATGACAACCGGCCGCCAGGGGCAACCGCCAGCGATGCAGGCGACTATCGTGTGCACGCTGTCTTGCTCGAACGCCGGGTTTTTCAGGACCACAAGGTTCCAATCGGCCAGTCGGCTGCTGGGGTGTAAAATGCTTCATGTTGGCTCTATTCTGCCATGCGGAGCGTGTAATTTCCATTCAAACCCGTCAACAAGTCCAAGAAGGCAATTCGCAGCTGGGGATTCAGAGCTGGTGGGTGCGCCTGTCCGGGTGCGCTAAGGCCAAATCAGCCTTTGCGCGGGCCGGGCGACGAATTTGACGGGAAAGACCGAGGATGAGTCCAGCCAGAATGGTCAGGCTCCCCAGCAATTGGCCCCAGTGGACAGCCTCACCGACCCATAGCGCCGCCACTGCGACGCCGAATACCGGTTGGATAAAGACCGTAAGCGCCGCCACATTGACTGGACATTCCCGGATAGCAGCCAGCCAAAGCGTGTAGCCAATTACGGTGCAAATAAGCGCCAGGCCAGCAAGCAGACCCCAGGACTGCAGCGTCAGCGTCGTAGCCGCCCGAAAGGTCTGCGGACCGTCTATCAGCAAATTGACGGTCGTGCCCGCCAGCAGACCCACGGCAACAGTCTTGGCGCCGCTGGCGCGGGCGACAATGGGTTTGCCGAGGATCGAGTAGGCGGCCTCACAGAAGAAGGTGGAAATGAAGATCAGGCTCGGCACCAGGCCAGCCCATTGAAAGTCACCTCGCCACACACGGTTGAGCAGGACAACGCCGCAGACGCCCAGCACGAAGCCCGCCAGACGCCGCGTCCCCACTCGCTCCCGCAGGAAGAGGGCTGCCGCCACGGAAGTGAACAGCGGCTGGACCGCCATGAGCACGCAGGAATTACCGGCCGTGCCGACCTCGTTGGCGTAAACCTGCAGGCGCTGGGCCAACACGAAGACCAGCACCCCCATCAGGCAAGCGTTGACCAGATCGCGCCCTCGGGGCGCAGGCCCGCGCAGCCAAGGCCAAGTCAGCCAAAGACATGCGGCGGCCAAGCCAAACCGCAGTGTCACAATGCCCCCCGCCGCCATCTCCTGCCCAACGACCTTGTAGGCGGAGTACACGCCGGCCCAGCAGCAATTCATGAGCACCAGAAAAGCCAAGAATTCCACCTTCATCTGTGTTCAAAAGACAGGAACTGAATCGTTTCGACCCCTGTATGGCAAGCTGTTTCACCCGCAGCCACGATAACACGATAACCCCGCTGATTGACTCTTCCGACGTGTTGCCTTAATTTGTTGCTATGCGAACAACATTTGGTCAGCCAGACTCAGAACACGGCGGGAGTGTTGATCTTCGCACATTCGGCCGGCTTGGCCCGCGTGGCCCCAGGAAGGACCCGGCCAAAGAGTCTTCAGCAAGACCGCTCGGCAGTAGTGGAATGAACACAGACCGAAGCCTGATCGAGACGCTGAGCAATTCGAAAGTGTTTCAGGATTACGAAGATGCTTTTACAGAGGCCACCGGGCTGCCAGTTGCATTGCGTGCAGTCGAGTCCTGGCAGCTACCGCATCACGGCAGGCGCAATGAGAGTCCGTTTTGCGCATTGGTGCTGGAAACCAGTCGCGCCTGCGCCTCCTGTTTGTCCGTGCAGGAGAGACTCTCCGCCGGCGCCACCCAACAAGCGCATACAGTAACCTGCCCCTGCGGTCTGTGTGAGACTGCCGTCCCGGTACGGTTAGGCGACCGGTTGATCGGCTTTCTGCAGACCGGTCAGGCGTTCCACAGGCCCCCCACCCGAGACCAGTTTCAACGAACGTTGCGACTGATGTCGGAATGGGGCGTGCAGGCATCCCCCAAAAAGATCGAGCGGTCCTATTTCGCGACACGGGTGGTCCCCTGCAAGAAGCACGAAGCGGTGGTGAAACTCCTAACCATCTTCGCGCAGCACCTTTCGCTGCTTAGCAATCAGGTGGTCCTGCAACAGAGCAACTCCGAGCCGTTAGTCATCTCCCGGGCCAAGAAGTACATCCAGGAACACCAGACCGAGAATCTGCGCCTTGGACATGTTGCCAAAGCGGTGAACACCAGTACTTTCTATTTCTGCAAGATCTTCAAGAGGGCCACTGGCATTAACTTTACAGACTACCTCTCCCGGGTCCGCATTGAGAAGTCAAAGAACCTCCTGCTCAACCCGAACCTGCGGGTCAGCGAAATCGCCTTCGAGGTTGGCTTCCAGTCCCTGACACACTTCAACCGTGTGTTCAAGCGGATCCTTGGTCAGTCGCCTACGGAATACCGCGCCCAGTTGCTGGGGAAAAGCTAAAGCTTGGCTTGGATCGGAAGTTGTGCCCGTCAGCACGGCCCGGCTGGCGGAGGGAAGGGCTTCTTGTGTGTTTTGCCCCTCCACGCGACACCTTATGAGCTGTCGAGGACGATCCGGTCCTGAGAAGCTGCCTGGCACGGGGCAGTGGGAAAGCTTGCCAATTGGTTTGACTGGAGTGAAACCGTGTGCACACTCTACGACGATATGACTCTACTCGATCATTTTGATTTGTCTCCGCGTTTTCCCCGAATGGCTAACAGGGCGGGCCTCCGCCGGGGACGGCAGGCTTCTTCGCCAAGTCCGCGGGTCGGTCGGCACATCAAACCCGAGAAATCCGCTGAATGTTTTTTCAACTCTTATCGGCACAACGATTGATACATGAAAATCCTGGTCCTCAACAGCGGGTCCTCGTCCATCAAATTTCAGCTTCGTGAAGACCACGGGGGGATTGTCCTGAGCAAAGGATTAATCGAGCGCATTGGGGAACCTCAAGGCGCCATCATCATCAGCGCCTCCAATGGCAAGAGAATTCGAAAGGACATGGCGCTCCCCCAGCACACGGTTGCGCTCCAGCACCTGTTCGAGTTGCTGCCAAGCTCGGAGTTGAAATGCCTTGGCTCCCTCCAAGAAATTGGCGCTGTGGGCCATCGAGTCGTTCACGGCGGCGAGGAGTATAGCGACTCCGTTTTGATTGATGACAAAGCCATCGCCACCATTGATCGTCTCAGCTCCCTGGCACCCTTGCACAATCCCCCCAACCTGAAGGGCATCCTCGCTTGCCGCGAGTTGCTTCCCGGAGTGCCCCAGGTTGCTGTCTTTGATACAGCTTTTCATCAGACCATGCCGCCGGTGGCCTATATCGGCCCATTGCCCCGGGAGTTATACGAGAAGTACAGAATCCGGCGCTACGGCTTCCATGGCACCAGTCACCGCTACGTGCATCAGCGCGCCCGCCTACTGGCTGGGCTCGGAGGCCGGTCTTCGAAAATCGCCACCGCTCACTTGGGCAATGGATGTTCCATTACAGCCATTAAGGACGGCAAGGTAATTGATACCTCAATGGGATTCACGCCTTTGGGGGGGTTGGTGATGGGCACGAGGCCTGGTGATATTGATGCGACCTTGCCCTGCTTCCTGCATAGTCAAGGGATGGATTGCAGCGACATTCAGCAGATGCTTCAGAAGAGGTCCGGGCTCATGGGCTTGTCTGCGGGACTTTCCAACGATATGCGGATTCTCCTGGAGAAGTCGTCTACTAACGAATACGCACGCCTGGCGGTTGATGTCTTCTGTTACCGCCTGAAGAAGTACATTGGCTCTTACGCGGCCGCCCTGGGCGGCCTTGACGTGCTGGCGTTCACCGGCGGGATTGGCGAGAACGCGCACCCCGTTCGGGCGAAATCGTGCGAGGGGCTTGAGTTCATGGGCATCCAGATCGACCCAAAGCGAAACGCCGAAGGCTCAGGCAAAGAAGCCTTGATTTCCAACGACGCGGCCAGCGTGAAGGTGTACGTGATACCCACTAATGAAGAATATGTTATCGCCGAAGAAACCCTTCGCCTGGCGGGTGGAAACTCGGAACCCGCTCATTAATTTGTCCTGCGCTCTGTAAACAACAGATAACCATATGCATTTTTCAGAAGAACTACTGGTTAGAGCTCAACAACTTAACAAGACGATCGTCCTCCCTGAAACGGAAGATGACCGCACTCTCCAAGCGGCAGACCGGCTCACACGGGATCGAATCTGCCGGGTCGTTTTGACGGGCTCCCGCGATCAAATCCTCGCCGATGCAAGGAAAGCCGACGCTGATGTTTCCCGATGTATAATCCTCTCGCCCGCGGATGAATCAGAAGCCGGCCCTCTGGCTCAGAAGCTGCACGAGCTCCGTAAGGGGAAAGGCGTCACCCTTGATGCGGCCCGGGAACTCGTCAAGGATAACCTTTATTTTGCCACAATGCTGCTCAAAGTGGGACGCGTTGACGGCTACGTTGCTGGGGCCACCCACACGACCGCCGACAACCTGCGCCCCGCCCTCCAAATTATCAAGGCCACTCCCGGCCTGCGGACGGTATCGTCATTCTTCTTAATGGTGTTTCCTGAGGCCAAATGGGGCCATCACGGTGTTTTACTCTATTCGGACTGCGGCATGGTCGAGCAGCCCACCGCTGAGCAACTGGCGGATATTGCCGTGGCCTCCGCGCGCACATTCCGTCAATTGGTCGGACCTGAACCCCGGGTGGCTATGCTCTCCTATTCCACTAAGGGGTCTGCCAATTCTCCCGACACCCAGAAGGTGATTAAAGCCGTGGAACTGGCCAGGAAGATGGCCCCCGAAATTGTCCTGGATGGTGAGATGCAGGCCGATGCGGCTTTAATTCCCAGCATCGGCGACCGCAAGTGCAAGGGATCGCCTGTGGCGGGAAGAGCGAATTGCATGATCTTCCCGGACCTCGATGCTGGCAACATTGCCTACAAGATTACCGAGCGACTCGGGGGCGCCCAAGCCTTGGGACCTTTGGTGCAAGGAATGGCGAAACCTGCCCATGACCTCTCGCGTGGCTGCTCTGCGGATGACATCGTCAAAGTCGCTGCCATTGCCGCCATCATGGCAACGTAAGCAGCGACGCCGGCAGAGCACCCCGCCGTTGCCACGGCACGACGTTGGATTTCCGGTGTGCATTCCCGCAGCAGGAATCGCGTCTGCAAGTGCTCCGAAATACCCGTCATTCCCTCGCGGCGCGAAGGGTGCACCGCGGCAGGGCAACAGTGAACTCTGAACCTAGGTCCACCTGACTGGAAACGGCCATGCTGCCACCGTGGGCCTCGACAATCGCTTTGACCAGGCTCAGGCCCAGGCCCAAGCCACGCTGTGAGCGGCTCTTGTCACCCCGGTAGAGGCGCGCCCATATCTTGTCCTGCTCGCCGACAGGTATGCCGATGCCCGTGTCGCGGAAGCGCGCTACTGCGCAGCCAGGTTCATCACGCACGGAGATAGTTACGCTCCCGCCGGCGTTGGTGTACTTGACTGCGTTGTCAAGGAGGTTGGCGAAAACCTGCCGCATGCGAGTGCGATCCACGGCAGCTTCACAGGGCGCCGGAGTGTCTACCCGGACTGCCACCCGCCTTTCCTCGGCTACGTATTGGTAGAGCTCGACGACTTCGCGAACGAGTTGGCAGAGATCGGCTGGCTCGCGTTGCAGGTTCATCATGCCGGCTTCGGCCTCGGCGATATCCGTGAGCGTGTTGAGCATGCTCAGCACGCGCTCGGATTCTTCGAGGCAATCGGCCAGCGCCTCGCGGGCGGCGGCGGGCTCGGCGCCGGCCTGCAATGCATCCTCGGCCACGCCGCGCAGGCGTGCCAGTGGCGTACGGAGGTCGTGTGCGACATTGTCAAGGGACTCGCGCATGGCACGGATAAGGGCCTGGTTCTTGTCGAGCAACGTGTTGAAAAGACGGACCAACTCGTCAAACTCATCATTGGAGGCATGCACCGGCACCCGGGCATCGAGACGGCCGGTACGAATGATGGCGCGCGCCGTCGCAACAATCTCACGTACGGGCCGCATAGCGCGATGCGCAAAGAACGCACCGGCAAGGAAGCCGAGCAAAACGGTGAGGCTGCCAATGAACACGAAACTCCGCCGTATGGGAGTTAAGATGGCGGCGCGACTATTCGTGATGCGACCAATTTGCAGGATCCGACCGTCAGAAAGCGTCAAGCGGCCCAGGGTGTAGTCGCGTTCGGCATTTTGCGGGATGCGAAGGTAAGGTGACTGCACGGGGCCTTGCCAACCGGGCACCTCGCGCAGCGCGATCCAGGCGTCCGGGGCGCTGATGACATAGTCAGTATTGTTGAAGGGGTTGACCAGGTGAACGAGCATGGAGTTCTGCACCTCGGCCGGCTGGTTGTAGGCCCAACTGCGCAACGCAGCGACCCCGCCCGCTTCATAAACGACCGCCGCTTCTTTTAGGCGAGCTTCCAGCACCTCCCGGTCTTTGCTGCCGACGGCAGCGGCCAGTAAGTAGTAAGCCAGCGCCAGCAAGGCGACGCTGCTCAGCGTGAAGATCAGCGCGTAGAGCAGGCTGAGCCGAACCCCCACATTCTGTCGGAGCCGGTCAAGCGGGCCGGAGAACATAGCCAACCCCTCGAATGGTGTGCAGCATTGCCCGGCCTTTGTCCACCTTGTTCCGCAGACGATGCACCAGCACATCCACAATGTTGGTTTGCGGGTCAAAGCTGTAGTCAAAGATGTGTTCCAAAATCATGGTCTTGGTAACAATGCGGCCGGCGTTGCGCATGAGGTATTCGAGTAGCGCGAACTCGCGCGGCTGCAGCAAGACGTTCTCGCCGCCACGCTGTACGCAGCGGTTGAGCAGGTCGAGTTTCAGGTCTCCCACCACGAGCCGGGTCGGCTCCGTCGCTTGAGAGGCCCTCCGGATAAGGGCCTGAATGCGGGCCAGCAGTTCGGAGAACGCAAAGGGCTTGGTCAGGTAGTCATCGCCGCCTCCCTGAAGGCCTTTGACTCGGTCATCCACCGAGGCCTTGGCGCTAAGGATCAGAATAGGCATGTGCTTGCCCCGGGCGCGGAGCTGCTGAATAAGACTTAGCCCGTCCAGCTTGGGCAGCATAAGGTCCACGACCGCAGCGTCGTACGAAATGGTTTGGGCCATCACGAGTCCACTCTCGCCGTCGGCGAAGTGGTCCACCGCGTAGCCGCATTCCTTTAGGCCCTTGACCACAAAGGAAGCGATCTTCTTGTCGTCTTCCACCACCAGGATGCGCATAAGTCCGTCTAAGACCCTTTGACCAACACCGTGTCGCGCTGCGCCCAGTCGGGATTCGGGTGCGGGTAATCCAAGTTATAGTTAAGACCGCGGCTTTCAGGCCGCCGCAGGGCGCTGCCGATGATCAACTCCGCCACCGTGGCGATGTTGCGCAGTTCCAGCAGATCGCTGGTCACGATGAAGTCCCAGTAATACTCCTGGATCTCCTCCTGCAGGTTGGCGATGCGCTTTTGCGCGCGTTGCAGCCGCTTGTTTGTGCGAACGATGCCCACGTAATCCCACATGAGCCGGCGGATTTCCTCCCAATTGTGCGAGACTACCACCATCTCATCCGGGTTATGGGCGTTGCCGGAATGCCAGGGCGGGAGCTTAAACTCCGCGGACTTAGGATGGCCTAAAACAGCCTTCTGGGCGGCGCGATGGGCACAAACCAGCGCTTCCAGCAGCGAGTTGCTCGCCAAGCGGTTGGCTCCGTGCAACCCGGTGCAGGCTGCCTCGCCCACCGCGTAAAGACCGCGGATCCCGGTGTCGCCGTTGACACTTGTCAGCACACCGCCGCACTGGTAATGCGCGGCGGGCACCACCGGGATTGGTTCCTTCGTGATGTCAATGCCATAACCAAGGCATGTCTGGTAGATGTTAGGAAACCGCTCGATGATGAACCGAGCAGGTTTGTGCGTGATGTCGAGCAGGACATAATCCGCACCGCTTTTCTTCATTTCGCTGTCTATGGCGCGCGCGACGATGTCGCGGGGCGCCAGCGCTTTCAGCGGGTGCACCTGCTCCATAAACTCGACTCCATCCAGATTCTTCAGCACCGCGCCCTCTCCGCGCACTGCTTCGCTGATCAGGAAGGACTTGGCCTTCGGATGATAGAGGCACGTGGGATGAAACTGGACGAACTCCATGTTGGCGACCGGCGCGCCCGCGCGCCAAGCCATCGCCACGCCGTCACCGGTGGCGATGTCCGGATTGGTGGTGTAAAGATATACCTTCCCTGTGCCGCCGGTCGCCAGCAGGGTGACCGGAGCGGCGAATGTCTCCACCTGTCCGGACTGCTTGTCCAGCGCGTAAACCCCGAGGCAATGATTGTCGCCTACGTATCCAAGCTTCTGGCTGCTAATGAGGTCAATGGCAAAGTGGTTCTCGAAGATAGTGATGCTGGATTGCGCGGCAACCGCCGCCAGCAGCGCCCGTTCAATTTCCCGACCGGTAACATCCTTCGCGTGGAGAATGCGACGTTTGGAATGCCCCCCTTCCCGCCCGAGGTCCAATTCGCGCGCGCCTTGTGAGCGGGGAATCTCGCGCTCGGTGAAACGCATGCCGAGCTCGATCAACTCGGCAATCCGTGCCGGGCCTTCCTGGATAATGGTGCGCACGGCCTCCTCCCTGCATAAACCCGCCCCGGCCTCGAGCGTGTCGCGCACGTGCAGCTCGACCGAATCCTCTTTGCTGGTGACCGCGGCGATGCCTCCTTGGGCGTAATTCGTGTTAGACTCCGCGCGGTCCTTCTTGGTGATGATGGCCACGCGCCCATGGGGGGCCACTTTCAACGCGAATGAAAGCCCCGCGATGCCACTGCCGAGAACAAGGAAGTCAAAGTGCTTCATTTACAGCCGTGTATTATCAATCAAGCGTGTGTTGCCAACGAACACCGCCAGCGCCATGTGGACGCCGCGGGTCACTTTGGACACCGGCGCGAGCGTCTCCGGTTCAAAGAACTCCACGTAGTCCAGCCGCGCAGCCGGAGCATGCTCAATGAACCGCCTAAGCGCCGCCTTGAGCCGTGCCGCCGACATTGGCCGCCCCGCCTGGCGCACCACCGCAACCCGCGCCCGTTGCAGCGCCAGCCAAAGCACAACCGCTTGCCCGCGCAAGTCCCCCACTAGATACCTGTTCCGGGAGCTCATGGCCAGCCCATCGGCCTCCCTCTGGACAGGCGCCACCAGTATCTTCAGCGGAAAGTTCAGGTCGCGCACCATGCGCTTTACGATGGCGGCCTGCTGGTAATCCTTGGCGCCAAAGACCGCCACCTCCGGCTGGACGATGTGGAACAACTTCGTCACTACGGTGGTAACGCCGCGGAAATGAGTGGGCCGCGAGACGCCTTCCATCACCCGCGCCAGACATTCCTCTGCCACATATGTGCTAAAACCCCCGCCGTCCCCACGCGCATACATCTGATTGTCACCCGGTGCAAAAACCACGTCCACGCCTTCGGCACGGCACAGCCTGGCATCCCGCGCCAGATCGCGCGGATACCGGGAAAAATCCTCGGCTGGGCCAAACTGCGTCGGGTTAACGTAAATACTGACAACCACCTT
This sequence comes from uncultured Verrucomicrobiota bacterium, assembly GCA_964531815.1. Lineage (GTDB taxonomy): Bacteria > Verrucomicrobiota > Verrucomicrobiia > Limisphaerales > UBA8199 > UBA8199. The sequence goes on along the minus strand of CAZHEW010000055.1, from coordinate 2,608 downwards.
TCCGCGCGGGCCAACCATGCGGCGCGCCCGCCGGACGAGGCTCAGATGTCCGGCATGCAAGCAGCCCATCGTCGGCACAAGGCCAACACGCACCCCCGCTCGCTGCCAGCCTTGCCCAAGACGCTGCATGGCTGCTACTGACCTCACAATCTGCATAATTCAAGAGTGAAACAGGCAGGAACCAGTATCAATCCCATAAACGCCCTTTATGCCTGCGCCCTTTAGCCCTTAACATGCAGCCTATGCCGTTGCGTGTCTTAATCATTCCCGACAAGTTCAAGGGGACCCTTACAGCGCGTGCCGCCAGCCAAGCCATCGCCCGTGGCTGGCGCAAGGGGCGGCCACAAGATGTGCTGGACTTGTTGCCCATGAGCGATGGAGGCGATGGCTTTGGAGAGGTCATGGGCGCCTTGCTCCAAGCCCGCACGCAACACATCAGAACAGCGGACGCGGCCCATCGCCCTTGCACGGCCAAATGGTGGTGGGAACCGCGAACTCGAACCGTCATCATTGATTCGGCCGGCATAATCGGGCTGGCGATGCTGCCGCCGAAACGGTTCCATCCGTTCAGCCTCGACACGCTGGGGCTGGGTGCGGTTGTGCGTGCGGCCGCGAAGAAGGGAGCGTTGCGCTGCGTAATTGGCATCGGCGGTACTGCAACGAACGACGCTGGCTTCGGCCTGGCGCGAGCCTTGGGCTGGCAGTTCCTGGACCGCAGGGACCGCGTGATTGAGCGCTGGACTGACTTGTGCCAGACCCACCGCATCCGCCCGCCTCGGCCCCGCCGCTGGTTCGTCCGCACACTGGTAGCTACCGATGTGCAGAATACTCTGCTGGGTGTGCGCGGAGCTAGCCGCGTTTATGGGCCACAAAAGGGCTTGCGGGCGCAGGACTTACCGCTGGCCGAGCGTTGTCTGGGTTGCCTGGCCCGAGTTGTCCGGCGGCAACTCCGGCGCGACTTTGCTCGGGAACCGGGTGCGGGCGCGGGGGGCGGGCTAGGCTTTGGGCTGTTGGCCTTCCTGGGCGCAGAGCTGAAACCAGGATTTGAGCTCTTTGCACGGCACGCCGGGCTGCAGCGTCGTTTGCGCGCGGCCGACCTGGTTATCACGGGCGAAGGTGCTATTGACCGCTCGACGCTGATGGGCAAGGGGGTGGGGCAGGTCGCGCGCCGCTGTCGGGAACTAAGTATCCCTTGCATCGGCCTGAGCGGCGTGGTCAAGGGCGGCCTTGACACTCGCAGTCCTTTCGCCAACACCCACGCACTGACAGACCTGACCACCGTCCGCCACGCCCAAGCTCAACCGGCCCACTGGCTGGAAAGATTAGCGGAAAAGGCGGCACGGTCTCTGCGCGTTTGATGCCTCACGACCTGATGACTAACGGATATCTCCTTCGATTGCATGCCAATCAGTCGAGAGTGATCGCTCGGGCGGCAGCTTGGACATCACCGCTCACACTTCCGTCCATTGCCCGGGCACCGGAACGGGGTAGCGACCTTGGGCGTCGGGTTGGACAGGCGGGGAACTGTTCTCGGTGAGTTGGTCCACATCAGGGCAGAACTGAAAGTTGGAGGCCATCATCTGATCCCAGGTAACGACTTGACCGGTGTGCACGGCGGCGCGCCCCATGAGGTCGGCTACGTTCGACCAGGCGGCACGTTTGGCTTCATTATGCGGCTTGTCCTTTCGAATAGCCTCGAGCAGCACGTTCCACTCTGCTTGCCAGGGAGTAATCTCTTCTTTCTTTGCGCGCCAGGCGATGTTGTCGCTCGTGCAGCGCTGGTCTTTGTAGATGTGCACCGTGCCGAGATGGCTCCAGCCTGAGAATTGAGCGGCACACTTAGCGCCGTGGATGTAGGTGGCGAACTCCTCATGGCATTTCGGGAGCCAGCGCACGACGTCGAGCGCCTTGGTGCCGTCGCCAAAGGTCCACTCGATGCTGAGCGAGTCCAGGTTCTGGCTGCAGTCGGTGCTGTTGGCCGCGCGTCCCCCAACGCCATGCGCGCTGACGGGCCACTGGTCCTTGATCCAGCACAGTTCATCAATCTGGTGAATGTTCATCTCGGCGAAAAGGCCACCCGACACCCAGATGAAATGCACGAAGTTCCGGATTTGCCAGAACAGCTCCTTTTCATCAGGCGGGCGTCTTCCCAAAACGCCGACCGGCTGCATGCGGTAGGCGCGGATGAGCTGAATTTCGCCCAACTCGCCGCCTCGAATGCGCTGGATGAGTTCCTGGCGATTGCGCGAATGTCGGCACTGGAGGCCGGCGGCAATCTTGAGGTTCTTCTTCTCAGCGGCCTCCCCGGCCTTGATCAGGCGCCGCAGTCCCGGCGCGTCCGGCGCGAATGATTTCTCCATGAAGACGTTGATGCCCTTTTCAACCGCATATTCGAGCTGCATAGGACGAAAGGCCGAATAGCCGGTGAGCATCGCAACATCCCCAGGGCGGAGGCAGTCAATGGCCTTTCGGTAGGCATCGAAGCCGACGAAGCGCCGGTCCGGCGGCACCTCGACCCGGCCGGCGAACTTCTCGCTGAGAACCTGGAGTGCCTTGTCGAGCCGGGTCTGGAACAAGTCGGCCATGACCGCCAGTTTGACGGGGCCAT
>CAZHEW010000054.1:10938-12817 GCA_964531815.1 uncultured Verrucomicrobiota bacterium | reverse complement strand
GGCCGACCCGACGGGCACCGACCTGGAGCACACGGACGGGAAGGTGGCGGCCCAGACGATTGAGTTGCTGGAGAAGCATAAGGACGAGCCGTTCTTCATTGGCGCGGGTTTTTACAAGCCCCATTGCCCGTATGTGACGCCGAAGAAGTACTTCGACCTTTACCGGATGGAGGACATCAGCCTGCCGCCGATCACCACCAACACGCCGAGCGCTTACCCGACGCTGGCGCTTTCCGGCTACAAGCCCTGGCCTTACGTCGGCGCGATGCCCGCCCAGGCGCGCGAATGCAAGCGGGCCTATTACGCGGCCATTTCGTTTGTGGACATGCAGGTCGGGCGCCTGCTCGATGCGGTGGACCGGCTGGGGCTGCGGGACAACACGGTCATCGTGTTCTGGAGCGACCACGGCTATCACCTGGGCGAGCACGGACTGTGGTTCAAGCAGAGCTGCTTCGAGGAGGCGGCTCGCGTCCCGCTCATCATCAGCGTGCCGGGGCTCAAGAGCGCCGGCCAGGCCAGCCCGCGCATGGCTGAGCTGGTGGATCTGTATCTCACGCTTGCGGATCTCGCCGGCCTGAGGCCGCCCGCCGGTTTGCAGGGCTTCAGCCTGCGCCCGCTGCTGCTCGACCCGGCCGCCAAGTGGGCGCATCCGGCTTACACGCAGGTCCGGCGTCCTGAAGGTCCCGGCCATAGTGTGCGGACCGAGCGCTGGCGTTATACCCAGTGGGTCCGCGGCGCGCGCGGCGACGAACTCTACGACCACGAGAAGGACCCGCAGGAATTGCGCAACCTGGCCGCCATGCCCGAATACGCCTCCACCGTGGCGCAGATGAAAGGCCTGCTCCAGAAAGCCCACCCGGTTCCCGTCAAAGGCGGCATAGCCGACCCGGGAACCAAGGCGAAGTACTCCGACTGACCCCCGGCGCCCCGCGCTCCGGGGCTGCGAGGAAGGCGAGGGCGAATCGAATTGGGACGGCAACGGAGTGCGCCGGGCCACCTTACTCAATCACGCCGGCCCGCCGGGCGGTTCGGCATTTCGCGGCGGACGCGGAACGTGCGGGCCGGGCGGCGGAAGCCCTTATCGCAACAGGAACTGCCGGTGTTGCTTGAACGCGCCGCGCAGCGCCGTGGACATAGCGTCCTGGATTCCTTGCAGCTCGCGGTAGACCGCCACGCGTTTCGGGTCCGGCCGCGCGGTCTCGCGCGGGTTCAGCTCGACAAACCGATCGGTGAGGTCGCTGATGGACGCCCTGTCGCCTTGCTGCAAGCGCCAGCACCAGAGCGCCTGGAGGGCTGCGCCGTAGGCCGCGCCTTCGCCGACTTTCAGGGTGACCACTTCCGCGTTGAACACGTCGGCCATGATCTGGCGCCAGATCCTGGACCGGGCGCCGCCGCCGGTGGCGCGGATTTGGGCCGGCTTGACGCCCAGTCCGGCCAGCCGGCGCAGGCCGTAGTTCATGCCCAGCGTCACGCCTTCCATTGCCGCGCGGGCGAAGTGGCCGGCGTCGAAGGTTCGCCGGTTGGCGCCGAACCAGACGCCCGTGCCGTCGGGAACGTTGGGGGTGCGCTCGCCTTCAAAGTACGGCAGCAGCAGCAGCCCATGCGAACCGGCCGGCACGCGCGCCGCCTCGGCACCGAACTTCTCATGCGACCAGCCGAAATCCTCACGCACCATTTCCGTGGCGACGGTGACGTTCATGGTGCAGAGCAGCGGCAGCCAGCGGTTGGTCGAGTCGCAAAACGCCGCGATTTCCCCCCGGGGGTCAACCACCGGCCTCTCTGAACAGGCATAAATGGTGCCGCTGGTGCCGAAGCTGGCGGTGATGACGCCCGCGCGCGTGTTGCCCGTGCCGATGGCGCCCATCATGTTGTCGCCGCC
>CAZHEW010000054.1:0-10838 GCA_964531815.1 uncultured Verrucomicrobiota bacterium | reverse complement strand
TGACGCCCGCGCGCGTGTTGCCCGTGCCGATGGCGCCCATCATGTTGTCGCCGCCGCCGGCGCTCACCAGCACTCCGGGATTCAAACCGAGCTGGTGGGCGGTGCGTGCTTGCAGCGCGCCGGCCGGCCGGTCGCTGCGCGTCAGCATCGGCAGCTTGCCGGCGAGGTCCGGGTCAATCGCATCAAGAACGGCGCCGGACCATTTGCGCCGGCGCACGTCGAGCAAGGCCGTGCCGCTGGCGTCGCCGTACTCCATCGTCTTGCGCCCGGTCAGCCAGAAGTTGAGGTAGTCGTGCGGCAGCAGCACGGTCGCCAGACGCCGGTAGTTCTTCGGCTCATGCTTCTTAAGCCAGAGAATCTTGGGCGCCGTGAAGCCGGGCAGGACCGCGTTGCCCAGCGCGCGAATGGCCTTCGGGAGGCCGCCGAGCTTGCCGGTGATCTCGTCGCACTCGGCGGCGGTGGAGGTGTCGCACCACAGTTTGGCCGGGCGGATGACCTCGCCGGCCTGATCGAGCGGCACAAAGCCGTGCTGCTGGCCGCTGACGCCGATGGCCTTGACCTCGGCGGCGGTCGCTTTGGCCAGGCGCAGCGCGCGGCCGATGGCGGCGGCGGCGGCGGCGCGCCAGGTGTGCGGGTGCTGCTCTTTGGCGCCGGGCGGCAGGTTGGGAATCAAGTCATACTGCTGCGCGGCCGCCGCGAGGACTTTCCCGTTGCGGGCATCTACAACGAGGACCTTGGTGGATTGCGTGCCGCTATCTATGCCGATGAGGAGTGTTCTCATAGCCGGTGCGATTCAAAGACCGGCGCGGGGATAGCAGGAGCGGCCAGCGGGGGAAAGCTTTTAAGTTGTCGGCACCCAGTAGTCCGCTTGCCGGAGAGCCCCCCAACTACTCTCGCAAGTAGGCCCCGCGTGCCAGGAGTTCTTCCCGGAGTCTGGGAACGTTGATGCCGGAAGGGGCGACTCGCGCCGCGACCGCCATCTTTGCGGCGCGGCCGGCCGCCTCGCCCGTCGCCATGCAGGTGGACATGACCCGGATGGCGGCCATGGCTTCGTGGGTCGTCGAAATGCAGCGGCCGGCCACGAGCAGGTTCTCCACCTTCTGCGGCACCAGGCAGCGATAGGGGAGGTCGTAACAGTCGCCGCACCATTCCATCGTGCAGTCGTCGTCGTTGGGGTGATGCAGATCAATAGGATAGCTGGCCACCGCGATGGCGTCGTCGAATCGGCGGCAGCTCAGGATGTCCTCGCGGTTGAGCACGTACTGGCCCACGATCCGCCGAGTTTCCCGCAGGCCCAGGAAGGGGGCGACTTTGGCCAGGACAGCTTGCTCGAAGCCGGGCACGTATTCGACGAGGTATTGTTGGATGCCGGCGATCTGGCGGCGGGCTTCGACTTCACCGGCGGACAGGCTCTGCGGGTCGGTGCCGTCCACGCCTTTGACCCGGGTCATGTTCACCCAGACTTCGCCGGCGCGCAGGCCGGTGATCAGAATCGTCCGCTCGGTGGGAAGCGGCAACCCGGCCGCTTGCGCCTTCTGGATGAGTTGCCGCAGTCCCACCACGATGAACTGATGGTTCCGGCCGAAGTATTCGGCGGGGATGACATCGGCGCGATAGTTCTGCGGATCATCGGCGAGGCTGCGGCGCAGCTTCCCGGTGTCCACGCCGGCGAGGCAGAACATGAGCGTGGGCGGCTGCATGCCGCCGCGCGCGTCGCCCTTCTCGCAGGGCACGCCGGCGCGGAAAGCCACGTCGGCATCGCCGGTGCAATCAATGATCACCCTGGCCAGGAGCGCTTCCCGGCCGGCTTTGCTCTCCGTGATGATGCCGCGTAGCCGGTCGCCGTCCATCACCACGCCGGCGAACATGCGGTAGAGCATGAGGTTTACGCCGCGCTCCAGGAGCATTTCCAGCGCGACGGACTTTGCCGCTTCGGGCTCGATCAGGGTGAGGCTCACATGGAGCGGGCAGGGCCGGTGTTCGCTGGCGGCGCCCTGGGCGCGCAGCCGGTCAATGAACTTCTGGGGCAGGCCGGTGATGATGGGTTTGCCTTTCTGGCTGAGGAAACCAAGGATGGGCAGGCCGAGGGTGAGGTTGCCGCCGACGAAGCTGCGGCTCTCGACCAGGGCCACTTTCAAGCCGTTCCCGGCGGCCGCCATTGCGGCGATGATGCCGGCAGGGCCGCCGCCAACCACCAGCACATCCACGTCGGCGCACACCGGCACGGCCCGGGCGGGTTCTTGAATCGAACGAACGGTATTGCTGCTCATAAAGCTTCTCCTGGCGCGCCGCTACCAGGCCACGACCGCGGAGAGAAAATAATGGTCGCTGGGGTAATGGCCGTTGCGGCTGTCCCGCAGCACTTCGGCGGCCAGCGTCTTCACCGGTCCCCGGCACCAGATGTAGTCTATCTTCCTGAGGCGCATTGCTTTGGGCATCTGCTCGCCGAACCTCGGTCCCCGGAACCCGTGGTAGGTGAAGCCCGGGTCCTCCGGCCCATGCGCCGCGGTGTAGGTGTCCGTCCAGCCGGCCGCTTGCACCAGTTTCACCGCCGGATTGGTGGCGTCGCAGTTGAAATCACCGGCAAGCAGTTGGGGCAGGGTCGGCGGGAAGACTGCGGCCGCCTGCATGATCATCTCCGCCTGCTTTTGCCGGGCGACCCGGCCGAGGTGGTCCAGGTGAGTGTTCCAGACGCGCAGCTCTTTTTCCGAGCGGCGTTCCTTCAGGTGAACCCAGTTCACCAGCCGCGAATAAGAGGTGTCCCACGACTTCGAGCCGGCCACATGCGGCTTTTCCGAAAGCCAGAAGCCGCCCGCCGAAAGCAGTTCGTAGCGGTCGCGTGAGAAGAAGATTGTGTTCACCGGATGCGCCGTCGGGCCGGGATTGGAGAGGGCAAAGGTGTCGAACTCAGGCAGCCGGAGCTTCAAGTGCTGCAGGTTGCTCCGCTGGCACTCCTGCAGGCAAATCAGGTCGGCCCGCTGCGCGCGCATCACGTCGGAGCAAAGCTCCTTCCGATCCGCCCAGCCATCGCCCGTCTGCGCGTCGGCAGCCAAATCCCCGCGCACATTGCAGGTAAGAACCTTGTGAGAGACGGACGCAGGCAGCGCGGCGGATTCTGCGGCGGCCAGCGCGGTGCGGCCCATCCAGGGCAGCGAGGCGGCCAGCCCGAGGTGTTGGAGGAAGCTCCTTCGGCGCATGACCGGTCAGGGATTGAAGGCGACCCTGGCAGCGAGGAAGTAATGGTCGCTCGGATAGCGGCCGTCGCGGCCGTCGCGGATGATCTTCCAGGCGAGTGTCGAGACCGGACCGCAGGTAAGAATGTGGTCTATGGGGCCCCGCTTGCGGGCGCCCTCCGTCTTGGGAACGTACTTCGGGCCGAGAAACTCATGCGTGGTGTTGCCTTCTTCCGGCGTCCCCGGCGCGGCGGTGCGGGTGTTGGTCCAGCCCGCGCCGAGTGCGAGTTCGAGCACGACGTTGGCGGCGCCGGCGTTCAGATCGCCGGCCAGGAGTTGCGGGAAATCCGGCGGGTAGAGAGCGGCCTCGGCCAGGATCATTTTGATCTGCCCCTCGCGGGCGGGCTGGCTTTTGTGGTCGAGGTGTGTGCTCAGCACGCGGAACTGGCGGCCCGACGCGCGCTGGCGCAGCCGCACCCAGTTGACGTGCCGGGCGCGGGCGGACTCCCAGGAAAGCGATCCCGGCAGGTGGGGCGTCTCCGAGAGCCAGAAGCCGCCCGCCGAAACGAAGTCGTAGCGTTCGCGCGAGTAGAAGATGGGGTTCTTGGCGATGCCCTGGTAACATTCCTTCCGGGTATCCATTTCCGGGCCATCGAACCCGAAGCTGTCCAACTCGGGCAGACCGCGCGCCAAATCCTCCATCTGCTCGCGCAGGACTTCCTGACAACATACGAGGTCGGGCTTCTGCGCGCGAATGACCTCCAGGCACAGCTCGCGGCGCGCTTTCCAGCCGTTGCCGCTGGCTTCATCCTCGGGCAACGCCACGCGGATGTTACAGGAGAGGATGGTGTGGGCGGGGGCGTCGGCCTTCGCGGGGGCATCCGGCGCCGCCAGGGCAGCGCGCCCCAGCCAGGGCAGCGCGGCCCCAAGCCCAAGGCTGCGGACAAAGGTTCTGCGTTTCATGTCTGATGATCAATTCTGCGCGGTTGTTGCGTCCAACGGCCGCTCGCGCCGCACCAGCGTCCACAATACCAGCGCGGCAACGGGATGAAGTAAAGCCATAATGACGAACATGTTCCCCGCGCCCAGCGTTCCCATGACCTGGCCAACGAAGTAATTAAACAGCATCGCTCCGGCGGCCCCGAAGCCCGCGGCGATGCCCAGCACGCTGCCGATGTTGCCGGTTGGGAAGGTTTCCGCGATCACCACGCTCAGCGAGAACAGCCAGCTCAAACATACCGCGCCCGCGACGCTGAAGATGGCGAGCGTCGCCGCCGGGTGTGCCAGGTGGGGCGTGAGCGCGCACACCGGCGCCAGCGCTGCCATGGCGGTGAGCATGAGCTTGCGGGCGCGGACTGGCGCGCATCCGCGCTTCACCATCCAGTCTGACCAGGCCGCGCTGCCCACGCCGCCGAGGTCGGCCGCCAGGAAGGGAACCCAGCCGACCATGCCGATTTGCGCCAAGGTCAGGCCCGATTGCTCCTGCAAGTAGCCCGGCAGCCAGAACAGGCAGAAGTACCAGACCGGGTCGCTCACAAAGCGAATGAGCAAAATGCCCCACAGGCTGCGCGTGCGCCACAGTTGCGGCCAGGTAAACTTCGGCGCCTGCGCGGGAACCGCCGAGCCGGTAGCAGCTTGCGCCACCTTGGCGGGCGGGTCGCGGTAGATCAGCCACCAGAGCGCCGCTACCACCAGCCCCGCCGCGCCCGGCACAATAAAGGCGGCATGCCAATTCCACTTCAGCGCCAGCCAGGCAATGAGGGGCGGAGCAACAACCGCCCCAAAGGAGCCACCGGCCACGCACAGGCTGTTGGCCGTGGCCCGCAAGCTGCCGGGGAACCAGACGGTCACCGCGCGCAATTGGGCGGGGAAGGCCATCGGCTCGGCCAGCCCCAGCGCTCCGCGGCAAAAGGCGAACTGCCCGAAGGTCTTCGTGAACACCGCGCCAATACATGCGCTGGACCAGGCGACGACCCCGGTGAGCATCATGCGCCGGGCGCCCCAGCGGTCCACCAGCCAGCCCGCCATGGGATACATGCAGGCGTAGCAAACGGTGAAGATGTTGGCCAGCAGCGCATACCCTGCGTCATCCAGGCTGAATTCGACTTTGAGCGTGGGCTTGAGGATCGAGACGATCTGGCGGTCAATGTAGTTGAGCACGATCGCGCCGAAGATGAGCACGAGGATGACCCAGCGCCGCCGGTGTGGGGCCAGAAATTGCCGTCTGGGGCTGCCGCCGACGGAATCACCGTGATGAACTTCTACCTTCTGTTCAATCATGTGGGAAGGTCAGGTGCGCCCGGATCTCCTGTTTCAAGGGCGCCACCGTGAAGGATCGAGCCGACTCCGGGTTTGCGGGAACCTGCGGGGCGGAACCTGTTTGCGCGCAGGCGGCCGCTTGCAGAGAGAGGGCAGGCAGCAAGAGGATTACGTCGGCGCGCATCAGGGCGAGACTGTATCCGGTAGCAGGACGGCGGCGCAATATCGCACGCGGGTTCCAGAAAGGACATCCGTCCGCAGGCGGCAAGTGACGGGCGGAAACTACAGGAATAACCCAGACCTGTGCGCGCCAACCCTGCCCGCGCGTGCGCCAACCTCCGGCCCTCCCCGCAAGGACCCGAGGTTCAGGCCCTGTTCGTGCGGGGGCCGTTGGCTAGATTTCGACCGTCTTGCCCGGGATGGGCGCCGGGTAACGGCCCTGGGCGTCGGCTTGCACCGGCGCGGGGCTCTTCTCTGTGAGCGCATCTACGTTCGAGCAGAACTGGAAGTTGGAGGCCATCATTTCCTCCCAGGTCACAATCCTGCCCATGTGAACCGCGGCGCGGCCCATGATCGAGCCGAGATTGGACAGGGCGGCGCGTCGGGTCTCGTTGTGCGGCCTGTTCTGCCGGATCGCGCTCAGCAGCACATCCCACTCAGCCTGCCAGGGGTTGACGGCGTGGATGTTGCCGGAGAACTGGGCGGCGCATTTCGTGCCGTGAACATAGGTCACGAAATCCGTGTAACAGTTCGTGATGCAGCGGTTCACCACTTGGGCTTTGGTGCCGTCGGGGAAGGTGAACTCGACGGCGTAGTGGTCGAGATTCTGGCCGCAGTCGGTGCTGCCGGGGATGCGGCCGCCGACGCCGTGGGCGGAGACGGGCCAGGCGTCCTTGATCCAGAAGCATTCGTCCATCTGGTGAATCATCAACTCGATGAACAGGCCGCCGCCGGACCACATGAACTGGTAAGGATGGCCGGGGCTGAGCTGCCAGAGCAGCTCGTTCTCGCCGCGCGGGAACGGCGGCATGGCATAGCTCGAATCCATGCGATACGCCCGGATGAACTGGATGTCACCCATCGCGCTGTCGCGAATCTTCTGGATCAGCGCCTGCCGGGCCGAGGAGTGACGGCACATCAGCCCGGCGGCGATCTTGAGGTTCTTCTTCTCGGCGGCTTCGCCGATCTTCAGGATGCGCTTGATGCCGCCGGGATCGGACGCAAAGTCCTTCTCCATGAACACGTTGATGCCTTTCTCCACCGCGTATTCCAGGTGCGGCGCCCGAAAAGCGGCGTGCGTGGCCAGAATCGCCACGTCGCCGGGGCGCAAGCAGTCAATCGCTTTACGATAGGCATCGAAACCAAGGAAGCGCCGCTCCGGCGGCACCTCAACCAGGTCCTTCAACTCCCCGCTCAGAGACTGGTAGGAATGGTCAAGTTTGTCCTGGCGCAGATCGGCCATGGCGACCAGTTTGACTGGCCCGCCCGCGCCGGACAGGGCGGCCCGCTTGGTCCCGCCGTCATCGCCCAAAACCAGCCCGCCGGCGGACATGGCGTTGGCCACGGCGCCGCTGCCCCGCCCGCCGCAGCCGATTAAGGCCAGGCGGATGGTGTTGTCCTCGGCGGCGTGGACGTGCGGCAGGGCCATCCCCGCCAGTGCCGAGACGGCGGCAAACCGGCCCGTGTCCTTCAGGAACTCGCGGCGTGAGGTGGTTTGATTCAGGTATTGGTTCATAAGTGCTCTGGCTCTGGACGGTATCGCGACTTCGTTTCCTGCCCCGGCGCGGGTGGGGGAGATTGTCCCACCGGCCCCGCCCAAGGATCAGCATTTCGGCGGATACTATCGCGCCCCCTGGCCCGCGCCAACTCCAAATATGGCCCGGGCGGCAGGTAATGGACTACAGTGTTTACCTTAGCAAAAATACAGTATTCACCCGATACCCAACCGCGCCCGCCTGTTCCATCTTCCGAGGTAATGCTAAACAGCAACACGTCGCGACCCGGCGCAAGCTCACGAGCGGACCGCCAGATCAGTGTAGTTTTGGTGGATGATTCCGCCCCGGCCAGAACCATGCTGGCCCGGCTGCTGGCCCCTTATCTGCGCATCCGCATTGCCGGGCAGGCAAATAATGCCGCAGAGGGTTTTGACCTCGCCGCCAGGCTGCGGCCTGACCTCATCATTACCGATCTGCAAATGCCGGGGATGAATGGTTTCCAACTGGTCGCGCGCCTTCGTCAACAGTATCCGGCGATGCGCTCGCTCGTCACCTCTGTCTATGAGAGCGCGACCTGTCACAAAGCCAGCCTCCGGCACGGGGCGGACGCCTTCATCGGCAAACATCGCCTGCCTGAGGAGTTTCCTCCCTTGCTCGCGCGCCTGTTCCCCGATGCCGCCGAGCCCGCGACTCTTGCCTGCCAGGAATAAAAATGAAACCACTCGCTAACCCTATCCGCAAACCCCTCATCCCTGTCTGGGAGGAGGCCCCCGCCCTGGAAATCCCGATTGTCCATCTGCCGCAAAGGCGCCCTGCCCGTGCATTCAGGGCAAAACCGCCGAGCCGCCTGTGCCTTCGCAGCCGTCTCAACTCTGTCAACAAGTTCAACCTGCCGCCCCCCCCCCGTGCCCCCAAAACCCTCCATGTCAAACACTGCACTCTTGCATCGTAAGCCCCCCTCATCCAAAACCGCCACCGGAGTCGGGGCTGGGGCTCCCGAACCCGCGAAGTGTCAGGTCAGGGCGCTGGTCCCTGGCTTCCAGGGCGGTTGGTGCCTGGTGCGGCCCATCCCCTACTGTCCGCTCGGCTTTGCCTACGGCGACGGCTACCTCTGCCGCCACCCGGAGATCGAGCGCATCATTGCCCGAACGCGGGGGAAGCACTCATCCCACAGGGCGGCGAGCGAGAAATCCCATCCGCACAAGAGCTGAGATATTTTGCCAATGCCAGCCCGTAGCTCATCCAACCCGCAACCCATCCCACCGGACACCGGCGCCGAGGTCGGCAGCGGCGCTCCCGATCCGACGAAGTGCCAGGCCGGACGAAATTCGCACGGCCTGGACATGGCCCGGTGCTTCGTCAGGCCGGTTCCAAATTGCCAGTTCGGCCTGCGTTTCGCCGGCGGATGCTTTTGCCGACATCCGGAAGTCGAGCGCATCATCGCGCGGACCCAGGCACAACAATGAGACCTTATACCGTCACCCTCAAATTCGAGAACTACCGCAGCCTGCGGAATCTCACCCAGGTCTTCAGAGAGAACTATTTTCTAGCCTCGCGAGTGATCCGGGCCTCGAATCGTCGAAGCGCCGTGCGCAAGGCCCTCGATTGGTTCGCAACGCGGTTCAAGTGTTCCGCCGGGTCACCCTGGGAGGTTCTGACCGTGGACGATCCGTGCCAGGAAGTCACCTACGATGCCAACTTCAATTGCAGCGACCTCCGGAACAAGTTCCTCCCCAGCGAGGTCGTTGAACGGTTGATCGCCACATCAAACGGCGAGCTGGCTCCGCACACGCTGTGCAGCAAACTCGCGCAGCCTTTCGGCGGCGTGCGCAGAACGAAACGGAGAATGAAGTTCAAGGCCAGAACTATTGCCCCCTGCATCTGTCAGAATGAGTGCGGAACCCTGTTCTACCGCATTACCGAGAGGTCGCAGTCCTCCCAATCGGGCCGGCTATTGCGCAAGCGCAAGACCCGGCTCATCCGGTTGGCGGCCAGAACTCTGCCCGAGGCCGTGGCAGAAATCCAGGCGCGCAACCTGGTTGAAATCCACCAGGCGCGCCGGGCGACCAAGCACCGGTCGCTGGCGCTGCTCCAAGAACTTGCCGGGGTATCCGAGCCTCGAATAGAAGCCCACCCGGTTCGCGGCAATGGCGCCGCCGGTCCCAAACCGCTGCTTCCCCGCCTGGATCGCGGCGATCGTTCGCGGAGCAAATGGAGCCCGCGCGGAGATTCCAGCCGCTGTGCCCCCGCGGCGAGCCGTTCGCCACGCAAATCGGCAGTTGTCATTCCGTTCGCCAGGGAGCCGGATCAGGATCCTCGATTCTCTCACGAAGAAACCAACGCGGTTCAGGCTTGAGTTGGCGGCATCCGTTGCTGGTCCCCCGGGCCGGCCCTGCATTTTGGGGGTTTCTTTTTGCGCCCTTTTGTGCCAGGATCATTGCGATGGAAGTCATCATACAGCCAAATCAGGAAGCCGCCGCCGCCCTGGTCGCCCGCATCGTCGCCCGCGAGCTGCGTGCCAACCCCCACCTTGTTCTGGGCCTGGCAACCGGCCAGACAATGGAATGTCTCTACCGCCACCTCGTCCGCCTGCACCAGACCGAGAACCTCGATTTCTCACTCTGCCGCACCTTCAACCTGGATGAGTATGTCAGCCTGTTCCCCGCCGACCCGAACTCCTACCGCTACTACATGAATCACCACCTGTTCCGCCATGTGAATGTGGATATCCGGAACACCCATCTGCCCAACGGCCTCGCCGCCGACCTCAACGAAGAATGCCTTCGCTACGAGGCCACCATCAAGCGGTCCGGAGGCATTGACCTGCAGATTCTCGGCATCGGCAAGGCCGGGCATATCGGCTTCAACGAACCCCTTTCCGCCCTCCATTCCCGCACCCGCGTCAAGGCCCTCACCCCCACGACCCTCAAACAGAACTCCGGGGCCTTTGGCGGCGAGGACAAAATGCCCCGCCGCGCCATCACCATGGGCGTCGGGACCATCCTCGAATGCCGCCGCTGCGTCCTCCTTGCCACCGGCGACAGCAAAGCCAAAGTCATCGCCCAGGCCGTCGAAGGCCCCATCACCAGCATGGTCTCCGCCACCGCCCTCCAACTCCACCCCCGCGCGACCGTTATCGTGGATGAAGAAGCCGCCAGCGAGCTCCGCGAAAAGGACTACTACCGCTGGATCTACGACAACGAGCCCGAGTGGCAAGAGATGCGCTGACCCATTCCCCACCCCGCGAATCCCGCGCCCTTCGGACGCCTCACGCCGCCGCGGGCGGGTTGTGGCGCACCAGCAGAGGAATGCTCGCCTGGGGCCGGCCGTCCAGCAGCACGTCAATCGAGTAGAGCCCCGGGGTGTCAAACTTCAACTGCTGAATGTTGACGATGAAGTTGCGCGTGCCGAAATGCATGTCGTCGGGCAGCACCACCTCCGCCGGGATGGGCGGGAACTTCGCAATCGGGCGGCCATCCGCATCCACGAAGTTAACCTGCAACTGGTGTTTGCCCTCATCCTCGCTCGAAAACGTCACGCGCAGCGCAATCGAGCACTGCGGATGAATCGCCGGGAGTTGCTGCGTGTAGATTGTGTCGAACGCCCCCAGCAGGTTGAGCTTGCCGTTGTCATCCGTCGCCGCGTCGCACAGAACTGCCACTTGAATATTCATCCGGGCACGATTAAGCCA
>CAZHEW010000053.1:0-12873 GCA_964531815.1 uncultured Verrucomicrobiota bacterium | reverse complement strand
ATAAGCGCCATAGAAGGGGGCGTTGGCATCCAGCCAAAGGTAAATCGCCCGTCTCTCTGCGGCGGTTAATCCGGTCTGGGATCCGTGATTTGAGTCTGAAAGGATGGAGACAAGCTTGCTTTCGTCAGCGCCCATGTGTCCCGGGCGCGTCGCGATCTGGCTGATGCTGAGATCGCCCCACTCGTGCCAGCGGATGTAGGGACGAAGGCTGAGGTAGGATTTGACGAAGGGTTCCGCCGGGGCCGAGGTGAGGTTGACCTTGGTGTCGGGATTGGCGTCCGAGTGGCAGGAGACACAGCGGTTGTCCAGGATGGGTTGGATGAGGCGTAGGTAGCTCATGGGATGAGTGCCGTCGGGACCGGGCTCGATGTGCGATGGAGGCCGCGCCTGGCATAGGGTATTCCGAGGCTCAGGCGAGGTGGCGGCGGGTTCATGGCATCCCACGCAACCGCGCCGTTCGCCCGGTTGTAGGTAAAGAACACTGCGCATGCTTTGAACCGCCCGTCCCTCGGCGTCAACGGCTTGCAGGTACAACGGTTTGCGGGAAGGCGCGCGGAAATAGGCCGAGCCGTCGTCCTCCACCGGAACGGACCCCAGGAACATGCGGGCGCTTTCGGCGTTCGCGTAGCCAATGCGAGGCTGATTTGCCACATGACTCCCGGTCTTGGGCAGGATCTGGAATACTCTCAATTGAACCACTTTTCGAGCGGGTGGAAGCGGTGCCAGGCTCCGATTCACGTCGGCCAGCACGAGTTCACTTTCATCGCCAAGACCGGGATCGGTGACCGCGGGTATGGCGGGTGGTTTGGCGCGGGCACACAAGGGTATCGGGTACATGCAGGAGATGGCCGGGTCATCGTAGAGCAGTTCCAGATTCCCCCAACGGTCGAAGTAGTAAAGACCAGTGCGGGTATCCCGATTCTCCTTCGGCCCCATCCCCGGCAGCGGCTCGAAGCTGAAGGAGACCAGGTACCGGTCTTCCGACAAAGGCCACGGGCTGTGGAAGTAACTCGCCGGCCAGCCGGGGGCTTCCGGAAAGCAGATTTCCGGTGTGAGCTTCTCAATGGCATCCAAAGAGTCTTCGCCTGATTCCGGGTCCAACCGGACGCGCCGGGGGTCCAGCAATACCAATGATCCTCCGACGTCAGCGTGATGAGCGCCGGCGACAAAGACAATCCTACGTGAGCCCGGGACTGGACGCGGCTGGTAACAGGCATTGATGCGGGTGGTGTAATTGCCGAAGAGGCTCATTGTCCCGGTGCCGTCGGGATTGGTTAGCCACAGCCCGTGAAAGTTCGCCGCCGAGCGATCCACATAATCCCACCGGGTGTAAACGATCCGGCCATCGGCGGTCACAAAGGGGTGCCATTCGTTGGTTTCATGAAACGACAGGCAAACGATGGCGCCGGTGGTCGTGTCCAGTTTATGCAGGGTGTAGGTGGGTAGCGGTTCCCAGGGATTATGACATCGGCCAAAGCCGCCACGCCGGCTGGAAATGAATGCCAGGGTGCCCTCGGGCAGCGGGCAAGGGTCGAAATTATCCTCGGTCCCATCCGTGAGTTGGCGCAGGTCGGCCCCGTCCGCTTTCATTTCGAAGAGTTGGAAGGCCGGGCGGTTGGGAGAGTAGAAGTCCGGTTTTTGCCCGGCGCGCGCCGCAAACGCAAAATACAAGGTGCCGCCGTCATAGGAGATCGCCAGAGTGGCGAAGTTGCCTTTGGGCAGCCGTGCTCTGATCAAATCAACAGTGTCGAAAGACTGGCCCGGCTGCGGGAGAAGATAGAGGCCGCCGCCTTCGATGCCCGCATAGTCGTAATAGTATCCCAGGTACTCATGCAACATCTGGCAGATGAACCGCTTTCGTTTCAGGAAGACCAGTGGTTGCGAGCTGACACCAGGATGGGACAGAACGATCTGCCGGCAGAGCCAGCGCACCTGGTGGTAACGGTCGAGCCTCTCCGCTGGCGGCCAGCTTTCGATGTCACCGGCATTTCGAATCAACGCCTCTGCCTGAGGTGTGGACGGACCGTTAAGCCGGGAGCAGTGGTTCTCATCAGCGAGCAGGGCCTCCAGGCGCGTGAGAGCGGCGCGCAAGGCGGCCGCGTCTTGCGGCGTCCGGCCCCAACGCTCTTCCTGCCTGGCCCAGTCCAATTCCACGCGTTGGCGATAGGCCGGATCCTCAGGCGCCGAGGCCAAGGCGTGGACGGGGACGGGGCAAAGACAGATGGCCAACAGGGCGAGCAGGATTCGGCGGTTTCCTTGAAGAAACCCACCCGTCCACGCAGTAGTCTTCGCATCAATCACTTAGGACCTTGGTCGCTTGGGCCACCCATACGCAGTCAATGCAGCCCGGGTGCAGCAGAAGTGCTGTTTGGTTCCGGCCATCAACGCACCATGCTGCTCAAAGGGTGCCGTGCTGTCAATCGCGGGCGCGGACCAAGGGCTGGAGAATGGCATGTTACCGCCCCCCTGGCAAGCGCCCAAACCTGACAGCAGGCGCCGGGGCGCCGGCTGCGATACGCGCCTCTATTGCCAACGAGTGCCCTGCAGATGACCGGTGCACCAGAATTCCCCGCAGATGTGGCTCCACCATTTCGGCGGCCTTCACCATCGGGGCCAGCAGTCGCTGCGAATACTTCCGCGCCAGCGCCCGCACCAGTCGGCACCGCGCCCCAAAGCCTGCGTGCGCCCGTCCCGGCGTCGGTTTCCGGTAAATGCCCTGAAACATCAGCCGCAATTGACACGCCTTGGCGGGGCAAAGGGCTTCGGCATCCAACTGCGCCAAGCGCGCTGGCTCCTTTTCGGTCAGGTTCCCCGGGGGTCTTGCGCCCAATCCAGCGGGTAAACTTGACCAGCCCGGCGCGGGTTTCATCGCCGCAGCGAGCCTCGGCTTTCCGCATCTGGTCCACCGCCTGGTTGACTTGGGCCAGGACGTGATATTTGTCGTTGAGCCCCGCGACATTGCGCCACGTCTCGGCGATGCCCGCCGCGCAGCGTCCAGTACGCTGCGGCGCGCAAAGAGCAAATTCCTGTCAGTTCATGCCCAGACGCCCGCGATTGTGGTGCCGCAAGACTGACATTTGCCATCGGTCAGGTGGAGGGTGGTAACAGCATAAATGTCGCGCTCGACCACGGCTTTCTTGCAGGTCGGGCACCAGGTGGTCTCTGCCCCCGGGAGGCCGGGCACGTTGCCGATATACACGTAGCACAAGCCCTCGGCCTTGGCGGCTTCGCGGGCCTTGACCAGCGTTTCGACGGGCGTCGGCGTGAGGTAGGCCAGCTTGTGCTGGGGATGGAAGCGCGAGAAGTGCAATGGCTGGTCCGGCCCCAGCTCCTTGGCGATCCAGGCGCACATGCGCCGGATGGTGCCTAGGTCGTCCGTGTAGGTCGGCACGACTAGGTTGATGATCTCGAACCAAACGCCCAGGTCCTTTAGCGTCTTCAGGGTATTAAGAATGGGCTGGAGCTTGCCCGAGTTGAGCTTGGTGTAGATGGCCTGGTCGAAACCTTTCAGGTCCACATGGGCGGCATCCACGTGTTGATAAAGGTCGCGAGCCGGGCGGTCCTCGATCGAGCCGCAGCTTACCACGATGTTCCTGAGCTTGCGCTCCCGCGCCGCTTTGCAGGTGTCGAAGGTGTATTCGTAGAAGGCCGTCGGCTCGGAATAGGTGTAGGAGATCGAGGGGCAGCCCAGCGCCTCGGCCACTGCCGCGGCATCGGCCGGGAAGAGGCTCAGGCGCGCCATCTGTTCCAGCGAAAACCCGGTGGGCAGGGGCGGACGCACGCGCAGCTCCGGCCCGCGCGGGTCCTTGGTTTCCTCCGGCTTCTTCTGGGAAATCTCCCAGTTCTGGCAGTTGAGGCAGCGGAAGACGCAGCCGGACGTGGCGAGGGAAAAGGTGCGGCTGCCCGGCAGAAAGTGGAACAACGGCTTCTTTTCCACGGGGTCAACGTGGAACGTGCAAGGGTTGCCATACGCCAGCGTGTAGAGGGTGCCATCGTTATTCACCTTGTTGCGGCAATGACTGCGGTCACCGGGCGCGAGCAGGCAGTTGTTCGGACAGACCTTGCACTGGACATTGAGGCCCAGCTTGAGGTAGTGGGAGGCTTCCTTCACCCAGCCGCGCTTGCGCCACAGTTCCCAGACCTCGCCTTTGGGCGCGTCGCCCTTGAAGATATCCGCGGGCGCCTCGGCTGCCCGCCATCGGGAGAAGAAATCGAACAACGACGCTGCCCCCGTCAGGCTCGCCACGCCGACAACGCCGAACCCGAGGACAGCCCGGCGCGAAACGACCCGCTTGGTCCGCCTCCGGATTTCGGTGCCGGGCCTGCCTTCGGGCTTCGAGCTTCGGGCTTCGGATTTGACGCTCACGATCGTTCGCGGGGCTTGATCCAGCCCCATCGCTGCATGGCAAGATACGCCGCCGGCAGGCTGTGCGCCAGCACCAGCACAATCAGCGGCACGTGTAACATGCGGTGGAAGGTGAGGGCTGAATTTGTGTCCAGCAACCGGCTAAGGCCAAAACGACTATCCAGGATGTAACCAGTCAGCAGAAACAGCAGGATCAAAGGCAGCAGCAGCCAGCCACTCCAGCGCACGATCTTGAGGAGGATGACATTGAGCTTGTTCATGAGACGAATTGCTGACGTGCATTGTTTCCTCCGTCGCCCGCCCTACGTCAATGGAATTTGCCCCGTCAGTAATTGGCGAATAGACGCTCCGGCGGCTTGACCAAGCTGCGCCCGAGAACGCGGGGAGCATCTTGATACTGCCACCACGCCAGCTGAGGGCAGCCGGCCCACAGGAACAAGGAAGCCTGTAGGCCGCGTGCCCCCCGCGCGGTGCTTCCCGGACACCCGAAATATGGGGTGGCAGCATCAAGATGCTCCGAAAAATGCGTGGCCGCGCGATTTGAGATTGCCGCACCGGTGAGGCCTGCACTACTGTTGCCAGGTAGAATTCTTAGAGAGAGCTGTTTATGGACAAGACTGCCGCACTGACACTGGATGGAAAGATCTGCAGGCTCCCGATCATCGAGGGAAGCGAAGGAGAGCGCGCCGTTGACATCTCCATGCTGCGCAGCCAAACCGGCTATATCACGCTGGACGAAGGCTATGGCAACACCGGTTCCTGCCGCAGCCGGATCACGTTCATTGACGGGGAGCGTGGCATCCTGCGTTACCGCGGGATTCCTATTGAGGAACTGGCGGAGAGGTCCACTTTCATCGAGGTCGCCCACTTGCTCATCATGGGCCGACTGCCGAACAGTCCGGAACTGCGTTACCTGTCGGACCTGCTGACCGACAACGAGCTGCTGGACGAAGCCATGAAGCACCACTTCGAGGGCTTTCCGGCACATGCCCACCCGATGGCAATTCTCTCTGCCATGATCAACGCGGCGAGTTGTTTTCATCCCGAGTTGCTGACGGAGCAACAGCGCGACAGTTTCATCGTCCAGGCGGCGCGGCTGCTTTCCAAAGTGCGGACGATCGCCGCGTTTGCGTATCGGAAGTCGCGCGGACTCCCGGCCATTTATCCGAAGCCTGAGCTCAAGTACACCGCGAACTTCCTGCACATGATGTTCTCGTTGCCTAACAGGGATTATGAGCTCAAGCCGGAGGTGGTTAAGGCGCTGGACCTGCTCTTTCTGCTGCATGCGGACCACGAGCAGAACTGCTCGACGGCGACGGTGCGTATGGCGGCTTCGAGCCACGCCAACTTGTTCGCTAGCGCCGCGGCTGGCGTTTGCTCGCTGTGGGGCCCATTGCACGGCGGCGCCAACCAGGCGGTGTTGGAGATGCTCCAGGCGATTCACAAATCGGGCGATGATGGCTCGGCGTTCATCGCCGCGGCCAAGGACAAGAACAGCGGCAAGCGGCTGATGGGATTCGGCCATCGGGTCTATAAGCATTACGATCCGCGGGCGAAGATCATCAAGCAGGCCTGCGACGATGTGCTGGCCAAACTTCACATTAACGACCCGCTGCTCGACATTGCCAAACGCCTCGAGGAAGCCGCGCTGGGCGATTCATACTTCATCGAGCGGAAGCTTTATCCGAATGTGGACTTTTACAGCGGCATCATCATGCGCGCTATTGGCATCCCGATTGAAATGTTCACGGTATTATTTGCCATCGGGCGCATGCCGGGCTGGATTGCCAACTACAAGGAGGTGATGGACGCCGCGACTCGCATTTGTCGGCCTCGCCAGATATACACAGGACCTCCCCTCAACTACTACGTGCCCATCAAGGAGCGTAAATGAGATCAGCCGGCCCCGGGATCATTGACCGGCGCTGCCAGCAAGGCGCCACTCTAAGCTCATGAACCTTCACGAATACCAAGCCAGGCAATTACTGGGCCGGGCGGGCGTGGCCCAGCCGGCGTGGGAGCTTTGTGTTACGGCGGACACGGCCAGGGACATTGCCGCGCAGTTTCTGGCTGGCGGAGCCAGGCTCATCGCGGTTAAGGCGCAGATTCATGCGGGGGGGCGGGGCAGGGGCACATTCAAGAATGGATTTCAGGGCGGCGTCAAGCTCTGCAAGACGGCTGAAGATGTTTACGACAACGCCAGGGCCATGTTGGGTAACGTGTTGGTCACCCGGCAGACCGGCCCCGAGGGACGGCTCGTGAGCAAGCTGATGATCACGGTTGCGCCGGAAATCCGGAAGGAGCTCTACCTGGCGGTGCTACTGGATCGTTCGGCATCCCGTCCGGTGGTGATGGCCAGCACGGAGGGCGGTGTGGACATCGAGGAAGTCGCCGCCAAGACCCCGGATAAGATCATCAGGGAATCTGTTGACCCGGCCATCGGTATGATGCCCTACCAGGCCCGCAAGATCGCCGTAGCGCTTGGCTTGCATGGCGCTTTAGTCGCCCAGGCGCTGAGACTGCTGCTAGGGGTTTACAGCACCTGGTGGGAATGCGACGCTACGCTCGTGGAGATCAACCCCCTCTGCGTCGTCCGCGCGCCGGAAGGCAAAGAAGTGCTCATGGCTTTGGATGCCAAGCTTTCGCTGGACGATAATGCGCTCTATCGGCACCCGGAGTTGCAGGCGATGCGCGATCTGGCGGAGGAAGCCCCGCTGGAGATCGAGGCCAGCAAGTCTAACCTGAACTATATCAAACTCGATGGCAATATCGCGTGCCTCGTCAATGGCGCCGGGTTGGCGATGGCCACGATGGACATCATCAGCCACTACGGCGGGCGCCCAGCCAACTTTCTTGATATTGGCGGCGGGGCCAGCCGGGAACAGGTAGCCGCAGCTTTCAAGATCGTCCTGCGGGACGCGAGCGTGAAGGGTATCCTCGTCAACATCTTCGGTGGCATTATGGACTGCGATGTTATCGCCACCGGGATAGTGGCGGCGGCAAGGGAGACTGCTCGGAAGCTACCGGTCGTGGTCCGACTGGAAGGCAATAACATCGAGGCCGCCAGGAAGACTCTCGCTGAATCCGGCCTGACCTTTATCCGCAGCGACTCCATGGACGACGCGGCACAACAGATGGTCAAAGCTGTAGTCAATTAAGGCACCCTCTGCATGTCTGTTCTTGTCAAACCGGATACGAAGATAGTGGTCCAGGGCATAACGGGCCGCTTTGGCGCACGGCACACGCAGCTCAGTCTGGCATATGGCACCCGGGTTGTTGCCGGCGTGACACCGGGCAGGGGAGGGCAGCGCTTTGAGAACGCAGTCCCGATCTTCGATACGGTGGCTGAGGCCGTGAAACAAACAGGGGCGACTGCCTCCGCGATATTCGTCCCGCCGGCCTTTGCGGCGGATGCAATTCTGGAAGGCGTGGACGCCGGACTCAAGCTTGTCGTCTGCATCACGGAGGGCATACCCGTCAAGGACATGGTTAAGGTGAAGCGGGCAATGGAAGGCAAACCGACGCGGCTCATTGGTCCGAATTGCCCGGGCATCGTCGTGCCCGGCGCCGGCAAAGGCTCGCACGGCGGCTGCCGAATCGGGATTGGCCCCAGTCACATCCACAAACAAGGCCACATCGGCGTGGTCTCGCGGAGCGGGACGCTGGGGTACGAGGCCGTGTGGCAACTGACCTGTCGAGGTATTGGCCAATCCACCTTCGTTGGTATTGGCGGCGACCCTGTTTATGGTATCTCGCACCTGGAGGTGATCAAATTCTTCAATGCCGATCCTGAGACGCATGGGATTATCATGATTGGGGAAATTGGAGGTTCAGCGGAGGAAGAGGCGGTCGCCTGGATTCGGGACAACTGCCGCAAACCGGTAGCCGGTTTCGTCGCGGGCGTAACTGCGCCGCCCGGACGCCGCATGGGCCACGCGGGAGCCATTGTGAATGGTGGTCAAGGCACGGCAGCGGCCAAGATTGCCGCCTTCAGGGATGCCGGAATCGGCGTCGCAGCGACACCGTCGGAAATTGCGGACACGTTGCTGAGAATGATGTGAGAGTGGTGCGGGTTGCGGATTGCGTTGTGACCTGAAAAGGCGCAAGTTCTGGTTCACGGAACATGTGACACATAACACGCTCAGATGGGCCTGATTGACTTTATACTAAACCTGGCCGGAACTCTCCTCTGGTTCGGGTGGCGTTCCGTTCGTTTTGACCCCTTGGTCAGGACCACGCCCGCAACATTGGTCGGCACTCTCCGTCGCGCCGAACCGCGCCGGGTCCTTGGCTGGCAGCTTCTAGCCGGGTTGGCCGCACTGCTCCTGCTGAGGGCATTACTCTATTGTCAAATTGGCCCCGAGGTGGATTGGACACCCAAGCTCAGCCTGTTTTTCGTAGTGCTGGCCTTCCACAACCATCTGTTCCTTCCGGCCCTGCTGTTCTCGATGCTGAGTTTCGGGCGCATTCTAATTATTCTCTACTTCTGGATGTTGGTCCTGGTGATCGTCAACCGGCGGAACAGCTCGCCCGATCCCGTATTGAAGGCATTCCGCGTGCATCTGGGGCCAGTGACGCATTGGCCTTGGCTGCTGCAGTGGGTTCTGCCGCTGCTGCTGGTTGCCGCTCTGTGGATTGCCTTGCATCCGCTACTGGTTCACCTGGGGATTGACAGCCGGGTGGAGACTCATGGCCGTTTGGTGCGGCAGGGGCTGCTCGTTGGCACGGCGCTATACCTGAGCCTCCAATACCTGCTGCCGGTCTTCCTCTTTGCGCACTTGATTGCCAGCTACGTGTACTTGGGCGCCAGTCCTTTATGGGATTTCGTCGGCAGCACCGCCCGGAATCTCCTGGCGCCGCTCAGCCGGTTGCCGCTTCAAGTCGCGCGGGTAGATTTTGCCCCAGTGGCCGGAGTGGTGCTGATTTTTGTGCTGTTGCACTGGTTGCCTGATCTGATCGTGCGCAAAATGGCCCAGCACAATGTGAGCCTCTGGCCGCAATGACCTCCGGCGCGCCGCGGCGGATTCAGGCCGCCACCGTTCTTGGCAACTTCAGCGCTACAGTTGTGGCGCTGCCGCGCTCGCTCTGAATGAAAAGCGTGCCCCCATGCAGTTCGGCCAGACGCTTGGCAATCACCAAGCCAAGCCCCAACCCTTGTTGTTCCTGCAGCTTGCGATCGAACTGCATGTAAGCTCCGACCTTGGCAATGTGCTCGGTTGAGAAACCGCGGCCACGGTCAATAATCGAAAGGGTGATCCCGTTGGGCGCCGCCTCGAGCGCCAGCCGCACCGGGCTGCCCGGCTCGGAGAACTTGAGGGCATTCTGAACCAGCTCATCAACGATCTTGGCCAGGTACTCCTCGGACATCGGCACCGGGATGTCAGCGAGGTTCAGGGCCAGATCCCCCGACCGGTTCACGGCTCGCGCTTGAGTTCGGGCATGTTCCTCGATGAGTTTCGCGGGGAGACTTGTTCGTTTCTCGCGGAGAGCGCCGATCTTCTTTGCATCGGCGCCCAGCAATTCGATCTGCGCGAAGATCAGGAAGTTCTCAATCAGGCGCTCCAGTTGTTTGCCTGAGTCGTGAATCGACTGGCCCATCTCGGCGATTTCACTCGCCGGGAGGGCGCCGGCCTCGGTGGCCAGAAGTTCCCCATAAGCCAGGATGCCATTGAGGGGCGTGCGCAGTTCATGCGGCAACATCAGGCTGATGTTGTTGCGCAAATCGGTAAGCTTCTTCTCCGCTTCCAGGCGCAGCACTTGAGCCTTCTTGAGCCGGGTTTCGACGGCGGCGTAGAGCGCGTCAATGGTGAATGGTTTGGGCAGGTAATCATCGGCACCCAGCTCCATGCCGTGCCGCATCCCGGCGTTGTCCGCCGTGCCCGTCATCAGAATAAACGGAATTGCGGCCGCGCTTGGCTCCTGGCGAAGGACAGACAGGGTAAGGTAGCCGTCCATCTTCTCCATGTTTACATCGCAAAGGATCAGGTCGGGCAGTTCCCGGCGCGCTGTTTCAACGCCCGCAACACCGTTCTCCGCTTCGATTACCTCATAGCCCCTCTGCTGGAGTGCCAGGCGCACCAGCTCTCGCAACCATTGTTCGTCGTCTATGACCAGGATTCGCTTCATCTGCGGTTGACTGCACGGCAGTCGGCCCATTTGCCCTGCTTTTACCGGTGCTGCGCAAGCCGATGTCTCAAACCTGGGCAACGGTAAGACACCAAGCGCCCTCTTGTCCACGGGCTTTTGGGCATGAGGCGCATGCTTGCCCGGCCAGGCATTCACACCAGCAAGTCCATTGCCTGCCGGCACCTCGCCCGCAACATTTTAGACGCTCCGTCTTGCATGGTAGAGCCGCAGACACCCAAAGCCCGCTACCAGCAACACTGCCGGAATGACCCAGATCAGGTAGTAGGAAGCGAATTCAATGTAATAATGAGCCGGGCCATGGGCCTCCCTAACCGAATTGTAGATAAATGGGCGCGGGGGCGGCTCGGCGAAGCTCTTCAGCAACAACTCAGTCGTCGGCGGGTTCTTCCCCTGATCGAGGCAAACCGCTCGAATCAAGTCCGGATTCTTCCTGAGGGCAGGCACATCGTGAGGCAGTACTGTCTTAAGGCTCGGATCCAGAACCCACCAAACCCCAGGCTCAACCTCGGCCTCGGCCAGCGCATGGTGGCTGAAAGACAAATAGCGCGATGCAATACCTTGCTCTTTCAGCAGCCCCATCAGGATAACGGTCTGCACGTCGCAGAGTCCGACCCCTCGTTCGACCGCGGGGTGGTAATCTGAAAACACGTATCTGTAAATGGCCCCTCGGTCAGACCAGCTTAGTGTGCCGCGCGCCCAGCGGGCCAGGAAGAGGGCGCGCCGCGAACCCCAGAGCAGGTAATTTCTGTAGATAGGCACCCGCCAGTTGGATTTGCGCATATTCGGGTGGTCTTCTTCAGGGAGGAAAGCTGTGCCATCATGCACCAGGGAGGTGAGCCGCACGGCATAGTCACGATTAGGCTCGGCCGGGCGGCGCTTTGCCTCGCTCCAGACTTCTTTCGCGGTCAGGACACGGTTCGAGTCGCCGGTGAAGCAGTTGCGCGGTTGCTCATAAACTTGGGGATCCCTTAGCGGAACTACGACTCCCACCATATTCAGGAGGAACAGTCCGATGCCGGCCGCGATGCAGAGGACAGCCACCCGCTTAATCCATAGTGCGTGCTTCATCCGGCAAGTTTTCATCACACTGAAACCAATATCAATCTCGGCGACCTGCGGGCGCAACACAAGCGCCATCTGTTCGCATTCCGCTTCAGTCCCTATTCTCCAGCCCCCGTTGCACCTGCTCCAGGACCACCTCCATAGGCAGCCGGGCCAGACCCGCCGAATGACGCAGCACAATCACCTTTTCACTGGGGGGCCGCCAGATCTCCACGGCCGTTTCACCCCACAAGACCACGCCCGGCAGCCCCACGGCCGCGGCGAGGTGTGAGATGCCTGAATCGTGGCCGATGAACCCCCGACAGCTCGCCAGCCGCCGGGCCAGCTCGGCCAGCGGGAGGCTCTGGGCCACGCGCGTGCGCGCGGGCGGCAGCGTGGCCGCCAGGCGCTTCAGCCGGTCCCCCTCGGCTTCCCCGCCCACGAGCAGCAGATCGAATGGAGTGAAGTTCGCCAGATGTTGTAGTAGCTCGGCCCATCTGGCTTCCGGCCAGTTCTTGCGCTCGCTGCCGCTGCCGGGGTGGAGAGCCAACCATCTGCGGGTTGCGGAGTCCGGTTTGCGAGCGGGCAGGGGATCGGCAATCCGCAGCCGCGGGATCGGATCAGCGTCGAAGATGGCAAGGCGTTCGAGCGGCTGCAAATACGCTTTCGCGGCGTGCAGCCCGGTCCTTTCATCCGCCCGGTGCGGTCCCGTGATAAACTCAGCGCCGGTGCAAAGTCCAACGTTGGTTTGGAATATGCCATCGGGGTCATACAAATAGGACACAATCACGTCGAACTCCGAGAAGTAATCCGTGAGGTCTGGGGCCAGTTGGCCGCCGCGCGCGAAGAATCCGGCCAGGGCGGCGGCTTCGATTGGCTGAATCCGATTGACCAGGCCAGCCGCCAGGGCCAGTTGGGCGATGTGGGGATAGCCCAGGATCTCCAGGTGCGCCTCAGGAAACTGCTGCCGCAAAGAGGCGATCGCTGGCAAGGTGAGCACGAAGTCGCCAATCGCACCCCCGCGAATCACCAACATTTTCCCCCGGCAGGAATTCACAGGAGCATAGCGGACGGGGAATGCGGCGTAACCTACGTGACCGACCTGAAAACCGTTAGCCCCAGCGCCGCCACGAACAAGCCGAATGCCAGGCACAAGCCACACGCAACCTTAGTACGCCGCTCGGTCGCAGTACCCCAAACCACGAAGTCACGCAGGCGCCACGGGGAAATCGTGAGCCACATTCCTGCCATTACCAACACATACGCCCATGTTTGATTGACTAGCACCCAGTGTGTCTGCGTCAGCGCGGGGCGGCCGG
>CAZHEW010000052.1:0-12883 GCA_964531815.1 uncultured Verrucomicrobiota bacterium | reverse complement strand
TTGTAGGCGGCGTTGGGCAAAGGCGGGTTGGGCTGGCGATTCGCGAAGTAGAGCCACACCCGCAGGCGCTGGTCCGGGTCGCCGTCGCGGCAGACCTCGCGCTGCTCGCGCACGTAAGCGTTGTCGCTCAACGGGCGTCCGGGATGGTAGCCCTCGCTCTCATCCAGACGCCCCAGGTCTTCGGCGGAAATATCAAATACGACGCCCCAGACGTCCCTGCCCGGTTCAGGAATGCCATCGCACGTTCCGCAGCCGCGATCTCCGGCACGGCGGGTGAAGGCAAGACGATGGTTGGGCAGTTTGGCCACGGCCACGAAGCGCGCCGACGGACAGCGGCTGCCGAACTGCGCCGGATCCATGTTTGAGCCGTAGGCAAAGTAGAGCATCAATGACGTGTCCGGCCCGAGCATAGTGCGCCCCCGCTGCCCGTCAAAGCGCTGATTTGTGGCGGGGTGATTTGTGGTGGCCTGCGCGGGGCCTTTCGCCTACTGTCTGCGGCCTATGAGACTGGTTCCTGTGTCATGAGCAGACTGATCGCCATCGTGGGGCGGCCCAATGTGGGCAAATCGGCCCTGTTCAACCGCATCGCGGGCCGGCGCATCGCCATCGTGCACGATGAGCCGGGCGTTACCCGCGACCGGATCGCAGCCGAGGTGGAGTGGCACGGACAGCCCTTCACGCTCGTTGACACGGGCGGCATCGGCCTGCTGCGCCGCGAGAAAGCGGATGATGTCATCGTCAAAGCGGCGCTCGAGCAGGTCGAGCTCGCCATCGAAGCGGCCGATGTGATTATCCTGGTTGTGAACGTGCAGGAAGGTCTGACGCCGCTGGATCGTGAAGCGGCGGCCCGGTTGCGCCGGAGCGGCAAGCCGGTGCTGGTGGCCGTCAACAAGGCGGACACCGACCGCGCGGAGAGCGGCGCGCCGGAGTTCTCGGCGCTTGGTTTCGAACCCATGTTCCCCGTAAGCGCGATTCACGGGAAAGGCATCGAGCCGCTGATGCACGCGGCGATGGCCCTGTTACAGAGCAAGGCCGGTTCTCCGCAGTCCGCAGTCCCCGCCGAAGGTCCGGGCGCGGCCCCGGGTGAGGACGCGCCCGCCGCGCCAGACGCCCCGCGCCAGGACACCCTCAAACTCGCGATCGTTGGCCGCCCCAATGTCGGCAAGTCGTCCATCATCAACGCGCTGACTCAGTCCGAACGCGTCGTCGTGAGTTCGATTCCCGGCACCACCCGCGACGCGGTGGACGTGCCGTTCGAGGTCGAGACCGAGGGCGTGCGGCAATCCTACGTGCTGATTGACACGGCGGGGATGCGCAAGACCCGGCGAGTCGGGGATTCGATAGAGTTCTTCAGCGTCAAGCGCGCCGAGGAGTCCATTGCCCGTTGCGACATCGTCATCCTCGTCCTCGACGCGGAGGCCGGGATCACCGAACAGGACAAGAAGATCGCCGACCGGATTACGGAGTGCGGCCGGGCGTGCATTGTGGTGGTGAACAAGTGGGACCTGATGGATGACGCCGTCCGCGAGGCGCGGCTCAAGGAGATTGAGCGACGCCAGAGCAAGCAGGGCCGGCAGGCACCCGACGTGATGACGACACTCGCCGAGTTTGGCCAATGGGTGCAGGAACGGCTGTTCTTCCTGGACTACGCGCCGGTCATCTTCACCTCGGCCAAGTCCGGGTTTCACCTGGATCGGCTGCTGGAAGCGGTGCGCTACGTGGCGGCGCAACTGCAGCAGAACATTCCAACCGCCATCCTGAATCGCACGCTGCGCGATGCGGTCGAGCGCCGTCAACCGGTCAGCGCACAGGGCCATCGCTTGAACTTCTTTTACGCAACCCAGGTAAGGCAGGCGCCGCCGACCTTTCTGCTTTTCGTCAACCGTGATGAGCTGTTCTCGGACCAGTACAAGAAGTACCTGGCGGATCAGATGCGCCGAGCCTTTGGCTACGAGGGCTGCCCCATAGTCATCGTCGCCAAACCCCGTCCGAAGACCATTGAACCCGTGCGCAAGTTCAGGGATAAGGGCAGGCAAAATCCGGGTTGAGCGAACACGGATTTGTTCCTGCGCGGCTCTTTTTGGGGGCAGAAATTGACGTTCCGAGGCAAATTCCGGAGCATAATTCTGGTGGTTTTTCGCGGGAAATCGGGCAAATGCACTTTTTTGCAGAATTCTCTTGTGTCCCCAACCCGTGGTAGTAGAGTTCAGGGCGTCACCCAACTAATGGGGTAGGCGTTGGGCTTCCAAATGGGGTCTGATTGCCTGCTTGGTCGTAGAATTTGAACCCAATCCGCCGGGTGTTTTGCTGAAGGTTGGTCAGCGGACACAAACGGCGGGGCAGAAGGAAAGAGGAAAGAGATGATAGTCGCTAACGAACAGGGCTTGGCCGAGGCGCGCCCTCTTGGACGCCGCCGCTCCGCAAGGGCTACTGTAACCCACGCGCCCAAGAGCGCAGCCGCCTCAGCAAACAAAACACTGAAGATCGAGCGGAAGTTCAGTGACCCCAAGGTCAGTCCATTCGACCAGGTCGAGTGGGAGCGGCGAACCGCTGAAATCACGGACGACGGGGGCAAAGTGGTGTTCAGGCAGGAAAATGTCGAAGTGCCCAAGGCGTGGTCGCCGCTGGCGGCCAAGGTGGTCGTCTCGAAGTACTTTTACGGGGAGCAAGGCACCTCGGAGCGGGAGACATCGGTGCGCCAGCTCATCCACCGCATCTGCCGGACCATCGCGGATTGGGGCGTCAAGGACGGCTACTTCACCCGGGAGGACGGCGAGGTTTTTTATGACGAGATGACGTGGCTGTGCTTGAATCAGCACGGGGCGTTTAACTCGCCGGTCTGGTTCAACGTCGGGCTCTATCACCAGTACCACATCGGCAATGCCTCGAGCCGCGGGAATTGGGTTTGGAATCCGCGGACCGGCCGGGCGGAGCGGGCGACGACGCAATACGAGTCTCCGCAGTGCAGCGCCTGCTTCATTCAATCCGTCGCGGACAACATGGAGTCCATCATGGAGTTGGCGCACAGCGAGGCGATGCTCTTCAAGTTCGGCTCCGGCACCGGCACGGACCTTTCCCCCATCCGCTCATGCAAAGAGAAGCTGAGCGGCGGCGGACGGCCCAGCGGCCCGCTCTCCTTCCTGAAGGTCTATGACCAGGTAGCCAACGTGGTCAAGTCGGGCGGCAAGACGCGCCGGGCTGCCAAAATGAACACGCTGCGCGATTGGCACGGCGACATCCAGGAATTCATCGAAGCCAAGATGAAGGAAGAGCGAAAGGCCTGGGCGCTGATCGAGCAGGGATACAACGGCTCCTACAACGGCGATGCTTACGGCAGCGTGATGTACCAGAATGAGAACCTCTCCGTGCGCGTCAGCGACGCGTTCATGGAAGCCGCCGAATCGGGCAAGGAGTGGTGGACTCGCTGCGTCACCACCGGCCAGCAACTGGAGAAAAAGGACGCCAGCACGCTGCTGCAGAAGATCGCCGAGGGCACCTGGGTGTGCGGCGACCCGGGGATGCAGTACGACGGGGCAATTCAGAAATGGCACACCTGCAAAGGCACCGAGCCCATTCATTCAACCAATCCCTGCTCGGAATATGTCTTTCTCAACAACACGGCCTGCAACCTTGCCTCGCTGAACCTGATGAAGTTCAAGCGCGAGGACGGGGTTTTCGATGTGGCCGCATTCAGAGCCGCCGTGCAGATTTTTGTCACCGCGCAGGAAATCCTGGTTGACAACGCAAGCTATCCGACGCGGCAGATCACGGAGAATTCCCATATCTTCCGCACGCTCGGCTTGGGCTACGCCAACCTGGGCTCGCTCATCATGAGCTACGGACTGCCCTACGACTCGGGCGAAGGCCGCGCGCTGGCGGGAGCGATTACCGCCATTATGACCGGCCGGGCCTACGAGCAGTCGGCGGAAATGGCCTCCGTCAAGGGCGCGTTCAAGGGGTATCACGACGCCCGTTGCGCCCATGTGACCGCGCCGCTGGCGGAAAACAACGTTGAATCCATGCTCGCCGTCATCCAGCAGCACCGCGACGCGGTCGAGGAGATTGAGCCGAGCCAGGAATTCGCTTGCCTGAAGGAAGAAGCGCGCAAGTCCTGGGACCAGGCGCTTGAGCAAGGCCGCGCCGCGGGCTATCGCAATGCGCAGGTGACGGTCCTGGCGCCCACGGGCACGATCGCCTTCTTGATGGACTGCGACACGACGGGCATCGAGCCTGAAATGGCGCTGGTCAAATTCAAGCTGCTGGCGGGCGGCGGAAGCCTGAACATCGTCAACCGCACCGTTCCGGAAGCTCTGCGCCGCCTGGGGTATGACGCCAGGGAATCCGGGCGCATCATTGCCCACATTGAGAAGCACCATACGATTGAAGACGTCGTGGAAGAAACGCGCAC
The DNA here is from genome assembly GCA_964531815.1 of uncultured Verrucomicrobiota bacterium. Taxonomy (GTDB): domain Bacteria; phylum Verrucomicrobiota; class Verrucomicrobiia; order Limisphaerales; family UBA8199; genus UBA8199. The sequence continues at coordinate 8,475 of CAZHEW010000052.1, read as the reverse complement.
CATCACAAGCGGGTTGAAGCCGGAGCATCTGCCGGTCTTTGACTGCGCCTTCAAACCGTATCGCGGCCAGCGAAGCCTTCACTACCTGGCGCACCTGAGAATGATGGCGGCCGCGCAGCCGTTTATCAGCGGCGCGATTTCCAAGACGGTCAACCTGCCCAACGACTGCACCATCGAGGACATCCGGGATGCCTATGTGCAGGCATGGAAAATGGGGCTGAAGTGCGTTGCCATCTATCGCGACGGCTCCAAGCGCTCACAGCCGCTGAGCACGAAGCGCACTGACGAAGGTGACAACACAGTCGCAACCGGGGACATTTCCGCGCTGGCGGCCCGCATCAAAGAACTCGAAGCCGAGGTCGCGCGGCTCAACACGCAGGCCGGCAAGCCGCTGCGCCGGCGCCTCTCCGACACACGCACGGCCATCACGCACAAGTTCGACATTGCGGGCCACGAAGGCTATCTGACAGTCGGGCTGTTCGAATCCGGCCAGCCGGGCGAGCTGTTCATCACCATGGCCAAGGAAGGCTCGACGATCGGCGGGCTGATGGACGGCATTGGCACCCTGACCAGTTTGGCGCTGCAATACGGCGTGCCGCTGGAAGCCCTGGTCCGAAAGTTCGCCCACGTGCGTTTCGAGCCGTCGGGATTCACCAAGAATCGTGACATTCGCAACGCCGCTTCGATCACGGACTATGTTTTTCGGTGGATGGCAATGCAGTTCATCAAAGGGTTCCGGGAAGCCAATTCACCGAATCAGAACCAGCCCGAGCTCGCCATCCCCGGCCTGCAAGAGGAGGAGAAGAAGAAGGTGAACCGGCCGGTGCGGGAGCTGGCCATCGCGGACGACACCGATATTCTGGAGCAGAAGTCCGACCAGGATGGCAACGGCAAGGGCCGTTCGCCAGCCAAACCCGCTCCCGCCACGCGGACGGTCAAGACTCTCAATGAGTCTGTGGCGCACTTTCAACAGGACGCACCCGCCTGCCCCAAGTGCGGCCATGTGACCGTGCGCAACGGCGCCTGTTACAAGTGCCTCAATTGCGGCGAGAGTCTCGGCTGCTCCTGAAGCTGACTTCAAAGGCAACCGGGGCACGACGAGAATCGGGTGGAGGGAGGAAATCCCCGGTCCGCTCCTCAGTTGCGCGAGCCAGGCCCTTTGAGGGCTTCTGCGAGCAGCGCCTTCTCTTCGGGCAGCAGGCTGGAATCCTGCGCTATGCGCAGGTAGGTGCCGGCTTTATTGGTCTCGCCGGAAGAGGTTAAGAGAAGTCCATAGTAGAGCGCCACGGCCGGGATTTCGAGCGCCTCGGGTTTCAGCTTCTGGAGCACGGCCAAGCCTTCCCTGGTCCGGTCTTGCAGATGCAGGGAATAGGCATAGGTGGACGCGACAATGGGCTGGTCGGGATGCGTTGCGAAGAGTTCTCTTGCCTGCTCGTGCGCCCTGGGCAGGTTTATTCTGAGCAGCAGCGAGGTTGCGGCCAGGTTGTTCCGGGCGGCGAAGTTCTGCGGGGCGTTGTTTGCCATGCTGGAGTAGACCTTGTTCAATCCCACCGTGTTGCCGGCCTTGGTGTAGATCCGCTCCAGGTCGCGCAGCGCCCAACGATCCCCGGGGAAACGCAGCGCGATTCGCCAAAGCAGATCTTCCCGGGCCTGTTCCTGCCCCCATTTGGTGGCCATGGCCAGCAACGCGGTCAGGGGCCCGAGACGTTCACCGGCATGGCGGATGGCGGTTCGCCAGCGGGCGTCAGCCGCCAGTTTCTGGTTGAGCTCAGCGGCAGCGCGGGAAAGGAAAGCAAACCGCAGGAATTCGCGGTCGCCCCATTTCTGCTCGGAAAGGGAATCGTCGAGACCGCGCCAATCCTTCTTGGCCATATAGATATCCACCAGCGCCAGTGGAACGGGCTGTTCGGCGCGCAGCTTGGCCGGACAAGCCAGGAGCCACGCGAGCGCATCGTCCGCCAGCCCGCGATCGGTCATCCAGGTTGAGAGCGCATGGACTTGCGAGGCATTGGTGGTCGCATTGCTCTGCAGCGCGCGGAGGTAAACGCTGAACTCGGGGCTCTGCGACTGGCGGAGAATGGCCAGATGCTGCAAACGGTCGCCCATCACGGCCCGCGGATCGGCCAAAAGCTGCCGGGAGAACTTTGCGGCCCGTGCGAAGTCGTTCCTCTCAAGACTCTCGGCCACCAGCCAGCGCAATGCGACATCGCCCACGTTGGTGCTGCCGCGCAAGCGCTCGAGCGTGGCCCGCGCCGCCGAAGGGACGCCCGCCTTGGTGGATTCGAGTTGGAGGACGGCCAGGTTCAACTGGTGCAGTTCGTTGGTTGGCTCGAGGCGGCTGGCCCGCTCCAAGTGAGCGGCGGCGACGGTGGTTTGCTTGAGGCGGAGGGCCAGTTCGGCCGACACTGCGTGGTAGGCGGCGAGGTTGGCAGCGGCATCTTTCAGTTCCTCGAGGGTCTGGGCGGCCAATGGATAGGGTGGCCCTTGCGAGTGCAGCGCAGCGGAGGCGAGCAGAAGCTTATTCTGGACGGTGGGGGCCGCCTCCACGATCCGGCGCCACCAGTCCAAGACGTAAGGGGAGCGGGTTTTCTCGGCCAGGTCGGCCATGATCCGGCAGGCCTCCAGGTTGCCGGGGTCTATCTGCAGAGCCCGGCGGGCACTCACCGAGGCGTCCGCGTAATCCCCCTTGGCCAGGTATGCCTTGGCTTGTTCAACCAACCGACTCTCCTGGTGTCGCCGATAGGCTGGCCGGCCCCAGAACCACAAACCGAGGCAGCCGACCGCCACGATGACACACGCTAGGATGACTTTCTTCATAACCCGATGTTCGCTGCGTCAGGATTAGATTCCCAAGCCGACCGGTTCGTCAATCACAACCGGCAGCAGTTGGCGGTGGCTGCAACTGATTCCCAGGCCGGAACCGCAGGAAAGCAGTCTCCAGCCTCCCGTACGGGCCTGACAAAATCTAGCAGAATGTTGTTGACACCTCACGCGCTTTCGATAAAATGGTTTCTGTTGGTTAATGTTATTGGTCTGACTACGTGGCGAAGTGCTTTATGAAAGTATCTGGCAGGATGAGCATGCTGTGGGTTATCGGCCTGCTGGCCGTGGTTTTTATCTCCCCGCTCCGAGCGGTGGTCATCTACGACAATTCAAAGAATGACCTGTTGGGGCGCTTTAACCCGGGCAGGATTGAAATTGGCGATGAGATCGGGTTGGTGGGCACCGAGCGGTTCCTAACCTACTTCTCGTTTGAGTTCTGGGGGACTAATACCGCCTTACCGGATAATTCCTCTTTTGCCGGCGTTGTGGAGGCGCGTGTGCGGTTTTACCTGAACGACGGCCCCCCCGACGCCAACGGCCACATTACCCCCGGAACCGTTTTTTACGATAGCTTGTGGTTCGGCGGGTTCGCCCCGACTCCCCGAAGCACCTTTATTTTTACCGAGGGGGCGGATTTCCCCAGCGGGGGCCTCTTCATACCGGCCGACCGCATGACTTGGAGCGTTCAGTTTCGCGGGATGCAGCCGAGCGATTCGTTGGGGGTTGATATATATTGCCCGCCGGCAGTGGGGTGGAATTGGAATGATTACTGGGAGAATCTGTCAGGCTGGGCTCTGCTGTGGAACATGAACGCTCCGAACGGACAGATGAATTTCGGCGCGTACATGGAGGCAGTGCCTGAGCCTTCCGCCATGTCGATCCTGCTAATTGGGGGAGGCATGGTGGCTTTGGCGCGCCGGTTGCCACGCAGGAAGTAGGCGGAGGCCAAGAGACTATTCTGAGGGCGCGAGCGGTGCTCGCGCCTTTTTGTTTTTGCGGACGGGGCCGGAACTCAGGGAGGCGTGACTGCCCGGTAGAAGTTCCGGGCGTTGGCACCTGCCTGGGAGTTGGTGTGCCAGAATTGCCCAGCCACGAGGGAATTTGTCGTCAGCCGAATCCAACTCAAGAGGTTGGTGGAACTCTGGATGACGAAGCCCTGCGGCGCATTGCCGGTAACGCGAAAGGCAAAGCGTCCCTCACTAAGCCTCGTCGGCAAATCCAGCCGCAACTGCGGGAGGTTTACGTTCAGGGCCCAGGTGACGGTTTGGCTCAGGAGATTGAGCGGGTCGGTGCGCACCCAAGGGGTGTCATCCTTCACCCGGGCAGCAACCCAGTTGCTGCCATTGGAAAGAGATCGCGGCAGAAGCGTGAAAGTGGAGTTGGTGGCGCCGCTGCATGGCACCCCATTGGTGAACCACTGAACGATCAGATTGTGATTAGCAGGTTGCAGGAGGGTCAGGCCGAAGGCCAGGGCTTGGGTGGTCGAGACCGACAGATTTGTGCTGGCGGGCCAGTAGGTGTCCACCGGTCGCACCTCCCGGTAGATCGCCAAGACCAGGGCTTCTCGGCAGACGGCGCAGAACGGGACGCCCAAAGAGCCCATGGCGCAGTTGAGTTGCGGGCGGTACCATCCGGTCTCGTGGTAATGGGCGCCTTCAAAGAGGCCGACGATGCCATCGCCATAGGAATTGGGGGTGGGCACCGGGGTGTTGGCGGAGATCCAGGCGTTCCATTTGATGGCGGCGCGGTTGGTTTCACGGGTTGTGTTCGGCTCTTCAAGGTCGGGAAAGCCCGGATAAGGGGTGGTGTATTCGTCTCCCAGATTGGCCAGGACGTGCCCGGTTTCGTGGGTCAGCATCGCGGGTTGGCCCATGGCGGCCTCAGAGGCCACGGCGCCGACTGAGGTAATCGCCGTCAGGTCAGAGCCGTCCGAGCCGCCTAGAGTGGGATCGTTGACCAGCAGGATCGAAAGGTGACCGTGCGGCATGAGGTCCCGGAGGAGGGCATCCACTTTGCCCTGGCCGGTGGCATCCGGGGGTATGGTGAGGTAGTAATCCCAATACGGATCATAAGTGCTGTTGAAGTAGGTGCTGTTGGTGATGCGGTGGGCGGGATGATCTGAACCCGACTGGGCAGAGGCCACCTTTATGGCAAAGGCGTTGACGTAATTGCTGTACCCCGCATAAGGCGGGTGGGACAGAAGAGTGTCAACCGTATTCGTCGCGTCTGCAAGGAACTGAGCGATTTGCGTGCTGGTGTAGCCTTCGGAGAGGACAACGATATTGAGCCGGTTGGAGGTCGGGCCGTTGGTCCGGATGGCCTGCAGGGAGGGTTGCGCCAACGAACGCAGCGGGGCGGCGGTTATAACTCCTGCCAGGAGGCAGGCGGCAACCAAGGAAACCGAACAGGACTGGGCACCGCGCTGCAAGGCTTGTCTTCTCGGCGGAAGGAAGAGTGCTGGCCGCTTCACGCTATTCGTAGCTGAGAACGAAGAATCGGTTGCCGGTGGTGGGAGCAGAGTTGACCGCCAACGCGACCACAAACTGGCCATTGATCACGACGGGCGCGTTGGTCACCGCGCTCCACTGGATGGGCGGCGACAGGCTGCTGGTTTCCTTGAGCACAAACCCGGTAGCCGTATTGGTCCAGGAGATGTAGACCTGGTTATTGATAACGGACTCGACTTCGAGCGTCGGCACGGGGCCAGCGAGGATGCACACGGAGAACTCGGAGGTGTTCTTGTCGCCATCAGTCGCGGTGGCAGTGATGACCGAATAGCCGGGAGGAACCGACGTGGGGAGGTTGGCAACAAAGCTGTTGGTGCAATTAGCACCCGTGACGACCGTTATCTGTCCCAGATAGACCTGGCCTTCGCCATAGCCCGATGAGTCGCAGGTCGGACTGGCAAAAAACTGGAGAAGATATGGGCGGTTGGGCTTGCTGTTGAGCATGCCACGGATACCGGTGCCGTTGCCGCTGACAGCATGGGCGAGAACCGGGTAGTTCTGGGACTTGTTGGCGTCGCCCGTCGTGCCGCAGGGGATGATGGCATTGGGGCCGGCGACGTTGCCCAAATCAATGCCCAAAGCGCCGTTCGAGAATATCCGGTTGTCGAGAATGGCGTTGTTGTAACTGCCATTGCGGATGCGGACGCCTGCGTAAACGCTCTGGGCGAACGCGATGGTATTGCCGGCGCCGCCGGCACCGCCGATCGTGTTGTTGCTGGCGCCGGCTTCGCACTCGACGGAGTGAAAGACGTTGCCCAGCGGGCTGACGCCGTCCTGTTTTGTCCCGATCAGATTGCCCTGAATCACATTCCAGGGCGCATTGACCAGAAAGATGCCGCGGGTCCTGTTGTCAGAGATCAGGTTGCCTGCTGCCGCAATGACGCCACCGATCGTGTTGGAGGAGGCGTTTTCGAGGTAAATGCCCTCGTGCCGGTTGCCCAGCGGCAAGGTGCCCGTAATATCCGTGCCAAGTTTGTTGCCCTGAATGACGTTCCCGGTAGCGCCGTTGCCGATCAGGTAGATCCCGGCGTCCCCTGCGTCAATCGCGTTGGCGGAAATCAAGTTGCCGGCGCCGGGGGTGGTTCCGCCGATAATGTTGCCTGGTGCGTGGGAGATACCCACGCCCCCCCAGACGTTTTTCAGCCCCGTCTTGCCGTCGGCGGCCGTGCCAATGAAATTGCCCTGAATGAGGTTCCCCGCGGCATTGTTGCCGGTTACAAAGACGCCGTTGCTGTGGTTCCCGGAAATCAGGTTGCCCGCACCACTGGCTGTCCCGCCGATGGTGTTCCAGGCAGACTCGATGTGTACCCCGTCCACCCGGTTGCTCAATGCCGAACGCCCGGTCTGGTCGGTGCCGATATAGTTTCCTTGCACCAAATTGCCGGAGGCCCCCGCCATGATCTCCAAGCCGGAACCACCATTGCCCGAAATGAGGTTGCGAGCGCTCGTTGAAGCCCCGCCGATCAGGTTGGAGTTGGCACCGAAGATTCGGATGCCAGCCACATTGTTTTCCAGGCGACTGGTGCCGGATGCATCGGTGCCGACGAAGTTGCCCGCCACCGTGTTGCCAAGGCCGTTGGTGACAAGAATCCCGATCAAGCCATTACCGGAGATGATGTTGCGCGCCTGGAGAACCGTCCCGCCGATGAGATTACTATTGGACTGCGAGATGCAGACGCCCGAGCCCCAATTCCCGAGGGCCATGGTGCCGGAAGCGCCGCTGCCGATGAGATTGCCCTGCACAAGATTGCTCGATCCGCCCCCGGTAATCTCAACCCCAAAGTAGCCATTTCGGCAAATGACGTTGCCCGCGCCCGCATTGGTTCCACCGAATGTATTGGCGTTGCCGCCGTTCAACTGGATGCCATCAGCGCCGTTTCCCAAACCTGCGCTGCCAGTGATATCCGCACCGATGTAGTTGCCCTGCACAAGGTTTCCCGTGCTGCCTGCGCCATACACGTAAACGCCACTCTGGCCGTTTCCGGAGATAACGTTGCGCGCGGCGGCTGACGTGCCGCCGATCAGATTCCCGCCGGCATTGAAAAGGCCGATGCCGTTGGTAGTATTGCCCAAGGCGGCCGTGCCTGACACGGACGTGCCAATCAAATTGCCTTGGATGATGCTGCCGTTGCAGTTCTGCAGGTAAATACCCGAACCACCGTTGCAGGAGATTACGTTGCGACTCGTCGGATTCGTTCCGCCGATCACATTGCCCCAGGAGCCCTGAATCAACAGGCCCCCCATGCGAGTGGTGGCCCGGCCGTTGCCCTGGTTGGTAGTGCCCGTCCAGTCGGTGCCGATGTAATTGCCCTGTATGGTGTTGGTTCCACCGGGAGCCTGGATGGAAATGCCGGCACCGTAGAAGCGATTGATGATCAACCCACGGATCGTGCTGTTGCCGGCCGTCAAACGGAGGCCGTCGCTGCCGGTGCCGGCGTTTGCACCGTTGAGCTCGATCAACGGGGCACTGGCATAATTGAACTGCGTAGTGCCATCTATGACGACAGGATCGGTTATGGTCGGCAAGGCGCTCGCCGGAGAGATGGTGCGCACCCCAGCGCCCGGGATTTGGAAAACAATCGTGTCGAGCCCGTTCGTGGCATTGGCAGCGATTATGGCCTGCTGCAAAGACCCGGAGCCGCTGGCATTTGTGTTTGAAACAACCAATGTTGCAGCCCTGGCACGCGAAACCGCAAACACTCCCAGCAGAACCGTGGCGAGGAGTGCGCAGAGATGACACCGCGTTTGCAGGAAAGATGCCCGGGGTTCGTCCGTCATAAATGCTGTGCTAATTATCCTATATTATCACACTGAGACGCTGAAACAAGCAGATAAGGGTTCTGGTTCTATGTCCTTGGAGCAAGCGGAAGTGAGCCGGAGCGCGCAACCGCAGTTTGGTCTTGATCGCATGGAAGGACCATGTCCTGCCGAAGGGCATGCACTCCTCATTCTGCTCCTCATTCTGCTTTACAGACCGGAACGACTCTGCGAGTGTCACCCTTGTTTTGGACGGATCGCCAAGGCCGCTGGCGATTGCTGAATGGATTCAAATTCGAATCCAATACCGCGTGTCACGCATGGCATAGTTCGGGGGAATCCGGACTGCGAAGCGGATGTGAATTTTGACAGGTTGCGCGCAAGTGGC
>CAZHEW010000051.1:7830-12931 GCA_964531815.1 uncultured Verrucomicrobiota bacterium | reverse complement strand
CCGGCGTCTGGCTGCCCGCCGCCCCGGCGCCCACGTCTCTTGCCGGCGCTCTTTCCCGGAGTTGATCGCTCTCTCGCCGTCCGCTGTATACACGCATGAAAACCTCCTGCCCACGCCACGCGACTCCTGTTTCCGGTCCCTGCCTGCTATTGTGCGCGGGCCTTCTGCTGCTGGCCGGCGCACTGCCGCTGCCGGCGCGGGTCGGGGCGCTGCCGCTGAGCGCGCAGCGGGCAGTCCAGGGCCTGGCCGCCATCCCGCAACTCATCCTGCCGGCCACGGACGTCGCCGCGGAATTGGCTGCCGACCGGCAGAAATCGGCCCCGGCCCCGCAACGCTTCGCAGTGGCGCGCCCCGTGGCGGTGACTACGGCTACCCATGGCGCGTGGGAACAACTGCCCGATGGCCGGCTCTGGCGATTGCGGATCGTCTCCGCGGGCGCCACCGACCTGAACCTGGGCTTCGCCGCCTTCTGGCTGCCCGAGGGCGCCACGCTCCATATCATCTCTGAAAGCGAATCCTCTCTCCAGGGCCCCTATACTTCCAGGGATAACCAGCCGGATGGCCGGCTTTGGACGGCGGTCGTGCCTGGCGCGGCGGCGGTGGTGGAGCTGTTCGTGCCAACTCACGCGCAGGCGGAGCCGGAACTGCTCCTCGCCCAGATCAGCACCGGCTACCGGGATTTCTGCCACAAGTGGAAAGACGCGGGCGTTCCCAAGGATGCGGGAGCCTGCAATAACGACGTTGTCTGCCCCGTGGGTGTTCCCTGGACCAACGAGATTCGCAGCGTGGCCGTTTATACCCTGGATGGCGTATGGATGTGCACCGGGACGCTGATCATGACCGGGGCGGGTGATTTCCGCCCGTTCTTCCTTACCGCGAATCATTGCGATCTGAGCGTCGCCAACGCGGGCACCGTGGTGGTGTACTGGAACTACCAGTCGCCGACCTGTGGCACGCACGGACCCGGCTCGCTCGCGCAGAACCAGAGCGGGGCGATCTTTCGCGCCGCCAAGTACGATGTGGATTTCGCGCTCCTCGAGCTGACCTCCATCCCCGATCCCGCCTTCCAGGTCTATTATTCCGGCTGGGACCGGTCAGGCGTGGCGCCCTCGGGTTGCGTCGGCATCCACCACCCGGATTCCGATGTGAAATCCATCAGCATTTCAACCACCCCCCTGACCACTGTTGACAGTTGCATAAACACCGGCGGCAACAACACTCATTGGCATGTGCTATGGAGTTCGGGGGTGACCGAACCCGGTTCCTCCGGCTCCGGAATATGGGACACCGCAACCCACCGGCTGGTGGGCACGCTTTCCGGCGGCAACTCCGGATGCGGCAGCTCGGACCAAACCGATTGCTACGGCAAGTTCTCGGTCGCCTGGGCCAGCGACGCCTTCTCAACCGGTCGCCTGCGGGACTGGCTTGATCCGCTCGAAACGGCCGGCACCAGCGTCCCCGGCGCCGACCCGATGCTGACGCCAGTCCTCGTGCTGACCGGCGCGGCCCTGGCCGGCGAAAGCTGTTCCCCGGCTAACGGCGTTATTGATCCCGGGGAAACGGTGACCATGAGTTTCACCCTCAAGAACTTCGGCGGCGTGAGCACTACGAATCTACTCGCTACGCTGCTCCCCGGCGAGGGCGTTATCCTGCCCGGTGCGCCGCAGAACTGTGGCGCCCTCGCCAGCGGTGACTCTGTGACTCGCTCGTTCACCTTCACCGCTTGCGGCCCGTGCGGCGGGGCGATCCACCCCGTCCTGCGGCTTCAAGACGGCGGCCGCAGTTACCCCGACGCCAATTACGTGATGGGCAGTGGAACCACCAGCTTCCCACTCGGCCTCCGGGCCTCGGGCGTGTTCTACTCCGAAAACTTCGATGGCGTGGCTGTCCCGGTGCTGCCGGCCAACTGGACCACTTCGCAGGGCGCCTGGGTGACCTCAAACGCCCGTCATGACTCTTACCCGAACTCCGCCTTCGCTCATAATGGCTCCAAGGTTGCCGACTACCAGCTCACTTCGCCGCCCATCCCCATCGCCTCGGCCAGCACCCAACTGACGTTCCGGCACTATTACGACACGGAAGCCGGCTATGACGGCGGGGTTCTCGAGATCGCCATCAATGGCGGAGCCTTTGCCGACATCCTCACCGCGGACGGCTCGTTTCTCAGCGGCGGATACAATGGCACTATCTCTTCCAGTTTTGGCAATCCTTTGGGCGGCCGATCCGCCTGGACGGGGCTCTCGGAATGGATGACCACGACGGTGCTGCTGCCCGCCGCAGCGGCAGGCGGCAGCGTCCAGTTGCGCTGGCGCTTGGGCACCGATAGCAGTACCGGCGGTATCGGCTGGTATGTGGACTCGCTGGCGCTTTCCCAGGTCAGCTACGACTGCTGCAACCCGCGGCCGGTGCTCGTCAACCCGCGCCCCGTCCCGCCCGCCGGCTTCGCCTTCTCCTACAATTCGGTCATTGGCAACGATTATGTCGTGGAAGCCAAAACCGACGTTGGCAACTCGAACTGGACGCCGCTGCAGACCAATGCGGGCGATTGTCTGCTGCAGTCCTACACCAACTCCACCACTGCCGCCTCGCAGCTCTTCTTCCGGGTGCGCCTGCAGTAGTTGGCCGCCGCCCCGCATATTGCCCCCGGGCTGGCATCCTCCCGAAGCAGTTGGCTGCCCGCGCGCGCGAGTGTTGGGTTGCGGGTCCAGCCTCATGCATGGTATTTACTGAATCATGTCAACCCAACGTCAACCTCGGCCCGGCACCCTTGCGGTGTGGGGAGGAGAAGAAAAGGACTCGTGGTGGGGATCAACGCAGGTGCCGGTTGTTCACAGCGTCTCGTTCGGCTATCCGGACGTGGACAAGTGGCAGGCCACCGCGCTGGGGCGTCGGCCCGGCCACATCTACAGCCGAAACACCAACCCGACCGTCTTCGCGTTCGAGGACAAGGTGCGGCGGCTGGAAGGGGCCGAAGCGGCCACCGGCTTTGCCACCGGCATGGCCGCCATCAGCAACACCCTCTTCACCCTGCTCTCGCCGGGAGACCGGCTGGTCTCAGTCAAGGACAGCTACGGCGGCACAAACAGACTGTTCCTCGATTTCCTGCCCCGCTTTCAAATCAAAGTCGCGCTCTGTGACACGACCGACCATAAGGCGATCGAGGCGCAGATTGCGAAAGGATGCCGGGTGCTCTACATCGAGACGCCGACCAATCCCACGCTCAAGGTGATGGACATTGTGCGCCTGGCGCGGGCGGCGCGCCGGGTGGGCGCCATCGTGGTGGCCGACAACACATTCGCCACGCCGATCAACCAAACGCCGCTGGCGCTGGGCGTGGACCTCGTCCTCCACAGCGCCACCAAGTTCCTGGGCGGCCACGCCGATGCCCTCGGCGGCGTCGTCTGCGGGCCCAAGAACCTGATCCGGCAAATTCATCATTACCGCGAAATCACCGGCGCGACGCTCGACCCGATGGCGGCCTACCTCCTGTTGCGGGGCATGAAGACCCTGCACCTGCGCATTCGCCAGCAAAACGCGAGCGCCTTGCAGATCGGGCGCTTCCTGGAAGCCCAGCCGCAGGTAAGCCGGGTTTTCTATCCCGGTTTGCCCTCCCATCCGCAGCACGAGATTGCCCGGCGGCAGATGAACGGCTTCGGCGGCGTGCTCAGCTTCATGCTCAAGGGCGGTTTCAAGGCCGTTCGGGCCTTCCTCCCCCGGCTGCGGTATGCCCACCTGGCCGCCAACCTCGGAGCCGTCGAGACCATCGCCGGTCCGCCGGCCACCACCAGCCATGTCGAGTGCACCCCGGCGGAACGCAAAGCCATGGGCATCCCCGAAGGCTTAATCCGCTATTCGGTCGGCATCGAGGATCCGGAGGACCTCATCGCCGACTTGCAGCAGGCATTCAAATAGGGCGGTGGTGAAAACCGAATGCAGCCTCGAGCCGGGCGCAAACCCGCTTGCCGCGGCGGGATCTCTGGGGTAGGAAGAAGCCGTGAACCATCGCCAAAGCTGGGTCTCCCTCCTGATGCTCGCAGGCGGGCTTTGTCCGTGCACGGCCCCGGCACAGATTGACCCGGCTAAGCGCGAGCTGCTCCAGCTCGGCTACAACGCAGCGCTCCAAGACCATGCCCCGCCCTCGGGCTATGCCTTTTACTATCGCAACCAGCCAGGTTTCCTCCACACGAATCTCACCTTGCGCCTGGCGGTGGCCCCCACCTATCTGGACTCGGAGCTGGGCATCGCCCGCGCCCTCGGCGAGCATACCCACCTGGGCGTCGGCCTGGCTGGCGGCGGCTACGCCGACAGCTATTACGAAACCCGGCGCGGAATCTACCGCCCAAGCCAATCCTTCACCGGTTACGGAGCTGAGACTTCGGTGAGCCTTTACCATCTCTTCAACCCCGGCCGGCAGATTCCCCTCTACGGCCTGGCGCGCGCTACCGGGCATTACTCCACCTACGAACGAAGCAGCGACACCGCCGACAACTTCCGGCTGCCGCAAGACTGCGGCACCTTCGGCTTTCGCACCGGCCTGCGCTGGGGCGGGCAGGAACCCGTGCTCTTCCCCGACCTGGCGATGGCGCTCTCCTGCTGGTATGAGGGCCTGTTCCGCACCGGCGCGGGCACCTACGGTTACGGCGACCGGTCAGTCGAGTCCTCGTCGCACTTGTTCTGGGGCGAGGCCCTGCTGGCCTACACGCTGCCGGAATCAAAACACCGCTTCTTCATCAGCCTGACCGCCGGCGCCAGCCTCGACGCCGACCGGTTCAGCGCCTACCGCCTCGGATCGCTGCTGCCGCTGGCCTCGGAATTCCCGCTGTCGCTGCCCGGCTATTACTATCAGGAACTCAGCGCCAGGCATTTCATGCTGGCCAGCGGCAGCTACCTGGTCCCGCTCGATGCGCGCCAACACTGGAACCTCACTGCCACCGCCAGCACCGCGTTGGTGGATTACCTCCCCGGCCTGGAGCAGCCGGGCCGCTGGCATACCGGCGTGGGCGCCGGCATCCTCTTCAAATCGCCTTCCTGGAAGATCATGGTCGGCTACGGCTATGGCGTGGATGCCATGCGGTCGCACGGCCGCGGCGCGCACAGCGTC
>CAZHEW010000051.1:0-7730 GCA_964531815.1 uncultured Verrucomicrobiota bacterium | reverse complement strand
CCGCCATTCCACCCGCCCTCAGCGCCGTGTACAAGGGGAGTACCAGGGATGCACCCCGGGTGTACAATGGGTTTTCCATTGTGCATCCGGTGAGCATCCGGTGTACTCCCCTTGTACACGGCGTGACGGGGGCTATGCTCAGTGGCTAAGTGGCTTAAATGTGACATGTTGCATGTTTACTGGTTGGTTGGGAGCTGGCAGAGCTGGAATTGGCTTGAGTGTCCAATAAATGGACAGTCTGGGGCTCTGGGATTACGGCGGGAGATGTCCGGACCTGCCCATTGGCCTGTTTCCGACAAAGGCATCAGCTTCTCTTGTTGTTTGGGAGGCCAAGGGGGCCCCGCAATCCCCCATTTGACATCTGGCAGAGGTGTGCGAGGGTTTGTCAGGGTTAGTTGTGGGGTTTGTTTAGCTTGGTTGTTTGGGCGCAGTCCATTAGGGCTGCGCCTCTGCTATTGGGTCCCGAACTACAAGTTCGGGGGCAGGGGTATTGGGTCTCATGCCTCGTAAACCGCGAGGGGCGGGGTCGTCTTCCACTTGCCGCGGGTGAAGTCGGGGAACTCGACGAGTTTGCCGCCGCGGGCGACCGATTCGAGGGAGAGCCCCACGACGGCCGACCAGGTGGCGGCATCGTAAACGTCCTGGGACGCGGGGATTTTGTTGCGGACCGATTTCAGGAAGTCGTGGAACATCAGGTACTCGGCGCCTTCGTGGCCGCCGCTTTTGGCAGCCGCGGCGCCCAGGGTTCGCCAGAGCGGGTGGGGGTATTTCTGGAGGTAAGGCGCGAAGGGTTCCCACTGTTCGGCGCCTTTGCCGGGCTGCTCCAGGCTGATGGTTTGGTTGGTGTCGAGGTAGATGCCGTTGACTCCTTGCAGGCGCAGGATCAGGTCATAGGGCCGGGGCGCGAGGGTGCTGTAATAGAGGGTCACGGTCATGCCCCGGGCGGTCTTGAGCAGGGTGGTGTTGACGTCGCCCTGGACGTAGTCAAGCCGGGCCAGTTTGTGGTCGGGCCCGAGCTTCTGCGCCGCGTAGCGCTTCAGCCCCCGGGCCGGGGTGCTCATGCTGGTGAGGGTAACGAACCGGTCGCCACGGTTGATGTTCATCCATTGGGCTGCCGGGCCGAGGCCATGAGTGGGGTAGAGGTTGCCATTCATGGCAACGGAATGGAGGCCGCGCCAGGTGAGCTTGTCCTGGGCATCGAACATGAGCGACCGGCAGTCATGCTGGTAGCCGGCTTCGCAGTGCAGCACCTCGCCGAACACGCCTTCGCGCACCATGCGCAGCAGGGTCAGCACGCGCTCGAAGTAGCAGACGTTTTCGAGCATCATGCAGGGGATGCCTGTGCGTTCGGAGGTGCGCACCAGGTCCCAGCATTCGCGGGTGCTGATGGCCGCGGGCACTTCCACTCCGGGGTACTTGCCGGCGCGCATGGCCGCGGTGGCCATCCGGGTGTGCCAGTCCCACGGCGTGGCAATGATCACCGCATCCAAGTCCGCCCGGCCAACCAGCTTCTCCCAGGCCAGCTCGTCGCCGGCATAGATTTCCGGGCGCTGCTGCGTCCGCTGCTCGATCATTCGGGCGGCGCTCTGCGCGTGGCCGGGCAACAGATCGCAGACGGCGCGAACGTCCGCCTCGGGGAACAGCAACAAGGTGTGGAGCAGGCTCAGGCCGCGATTGCCCGTGCCGATCATTCCCAGGCGGACGGGCCGGGTCGGGGCCTGGGCGAAGCCGCGGCTCATGGTCAGGGCGGCGGTGGCCATCAAGCTGGTTTGCAGGAAGCGCCGGCGCGTAACGGTGAGGCGAGTATTCATGCCTTATCTCTATCCCGGTTGGCCCGGGGAGTCCACCCGCTTATCGCGGGGGAAGGCGCGCGCAGCGGCGGGTCCGGCAGGCGCCGCTTCACGGCTCGCCGGGCAAAGCGGCAGCGGGCCGGGGGCTAAAGCCGTCTCACGCAGCGGAACCCGTTGTAATTGTAGGCGCCGGTGGAGTCGTTGATGAAGCGGTCCGCGCAGCGGCAGTGGATGGCGCGGTTGACCCACGAGCCGCCCCGCAGCACGCGGTATGAGCCGGAGTCGGGGCCGCGCGGATCGGTTGCCGGCGACGAGTTGTAGTAGGCGGCCGAATACCAGTCCCAGCACCACTCCCAGACATTGCCGGCCATGTCATGCAGCCCGTACCCGTTCGCCTCGAAATACCCCACTGGACTGGTGTAAGGAAAGCCGTTGGTGGCGAAGGTCGGATGATAGCCATTCGTGGGGTTCAGATCGTAGGAGTAATAGGGCCCTGATTCAGACCAGTAACTGCAGTAGTTGGCGCGGCTCTGCGTGATGTCGTCCGTGTCGTTCCACGGGAAGCGATGCCTGCCGGCCCCGCCGCGCGCCGCTTTTTCCCACTCCGCCTCGGTCGGCAACCGATACCCGCTCGCATCCCACTTCGGGTAGGGGGCGGCCTTCCCTGTTTTGTAGAGGGTTGTCAGGCCGGGCTCGTTGTAGTAGCATGGCGTGAGCCCTTCCTTCTCGCTGCGCGCGTTGCACCACTTGGCGCAGTCCCGCCAGTTGACTGTCTGCACGGGATGATGGGCGGCCTTTCCCGAGCCGGCGTGCTCGTAGCTGTAGCCGTTGCCCGCCTTCCACGCCTTCACTTCGTCCCACAGCGCTCGGGTCACCTCGTGCCGGTCCATGTAGAACGCGCTAACATGCACGGCATGCTGCGGCATTTCTTCGGAGCCGCCCTCGCCCGGGTCCATGCTGTTGCCCATGGTGAATTTGCCGGCGGGGATGAGCGCCATGCCGGCGGGGGCGCTGGACTCCTCGGCGGTCACCCGGCCGCGGGGGGCGGCGAAGAGCGAGGCTGGCAACTCGCCGGCGGTGTGCCGGGTGGGCAGCTTGCCGTTGCCTGGGGCAATGCCGCTGCCGGCCTGCCCGGTCAGGGAGGCGCCGGGAGAGAGCCGCGTTGTGCCGGCATTGGCCGGGAGCGCGATGGCCAGGGTCGAAGCGATGTTATCCGGGGCGGCCAGGCCGGAGGTGATGTCCGCGCGAGCGGCGCCGGGCCGCTGCGCAGCGCGGACGTTCGAGACCGCCGGGGCCGCGCCATTGGCATTCCACGCTGCGGCCAGGCAGCACACGAAGAGCGCGGTGCTTTCCGCGGCGCATATCTTTCGCCCGCTCATATCCTGTCCTGGGATACCAGAAGACGCGCGCCCGGACAAAGCCGTTTTGAGGCGAGCCGGGATTCGCGATGCGGCGGCGCGATGTTATCGAGCTGCCGGCCACAGTGTTCCGGCTGGACGCCGAGACGGGGCGCATTGTATCTTGCGCAATCCTAACTGGATGTGTGGGCGTGAATAAAGCTCGGCCCTGATGGTCTAACCCGGTAATGAAGATAGCGCCGCTGAATACTATGAAAACTGCAAGATGGTGTGGGTTGTTGGCCGGGGTGATCATCCCGGTGCTCTCCAGTTCCGCCCAGGTCCCGGCGGCCACCGTGCCGGACGCCGCGGCAAGAGCCGAGGCCGTCGCACCGGCCGGTCTTTCGCCGGGCGCCGCCGAAGTCATTCGGCTGGCTGCCGCCGGGGTTGGCGACGAAGTCGTTCTGTCTTACATCAGGAATTCGCAGGCCCAATTCAACCTGTCCGCGGACGATGTGCTTTACCTCAAGGACCTTGGTTTGCCCGCGGGGGTTACTTCGGCCATGCTGGACCATGACGGCACGCTGCGGGCCCAGGAACAGCAATACGCGCCAGCCGCCGTCAGCCCGGCTCCCGCCGCGCCTGCGCCGGCCGCCGTTGCGCCTGCGGCGGCCCCTGCCGCGCCGGTCGCCGCGCCCGCGCCCGCCGTCGCCCCCGCGGTGGCTGTTGCGCCTGCGCCGGTGTATGTCAGCAGCCCGCCGCCCGACGTGGCGTATTTTTATGACAGCCTCGCGCCCTACGGCACCTGGGTGCAACTGGACGGCTACGGTTGGTGCTGGCAGCCGACGGCAGTGGTGGTTACGCCGGATTGGCGGCCTTACTGCCACGGCGGCTCCTGGGTTTACAGTGATTTCGGCTGGTATTGGCATTCCACGTATTCGTGGGGCTGGGCGCCGTTTCACTATGGCCGCTGGCACATGCATCCGCGCACCGGCTGGGTGTGGCTGCCCGACCGCGTTTGGGGGCCGGCGTGGGTGACCTGGCGGTCAAGCGGCGATTATTGCGGCTGGGCGCCGCTGCCGCCGCGCGCCGAGTTTGATATTCACCTGGGCTGGCGCTACAACGGCGTGAGCGTCAGCGCGGGCTTCGGCTTCGGACTGGGCAGCGACGCGTTTCTGTTCGTCGGTTTTGGCGACTTTTTCCACCACGACCTCTACCGGCGATGTCTGCCGCGCGGCCGGGTTGGCCCCGTGTTTCACCAGACGACCATCGTGAACAACTATATCGTGCGCAACAACCGGATCGAGCACCCGGGGATACCGGTCGAGCGATTTTCCGCCGCCAATCGCGGTCACGTTCCGCGGGCGACGGTGCGCGACTGGAAGGATCAGCCGGACCGGATGCCCACGCGCGCGGGATCGGTGGTTTACCGGCCGCAGCTTGAGGCGCCCGCGCGGCAGGGCAACATGGTTGCCCAGCGGTTGGACGCGCAGAACCCGGTGATTCGGCACACGCCAAGCGCGACGCCAGCCCGCGGCCAGTCCTTCGCTGAGGCCGGCCGCGCGAGGCCGGAACCGGACCGGGTCGCGCCCCGGACCGGGAGCGCCGCGCCACCGTCGGCGGCGCGCCTGCAATCCGCATCGGCTTCCCCGACGCCGGCGCCGGCCGCGCCGGCCGCCAGGGGCAGAACCACCTCTGACTGGACGAGCAGCGCGCGCGCCAAGTCCTCACCGCAGGTTCAGCCGACGCAAAGAGCGGCCCAGCCGGCACCGGCGGGACAAGCTGTCAGAACCGCGCCGGCATCCGGCGCCACAAGGGGCGCGGCTCCGACGCAGACCTGGACAGCGCCCAGCGCCGCCCGAACCGCGCCGGCGGCTCCGGCTGCCCGGAGCGCCACACCGCAGGTTCAGCCGACGCAAAGAGCGGCCCAGCCGGCACCGGCGGGACAAGCTGTCAGAACCGCGCCGTCGTCCGGCGCCACAAGGGGCGCGGCTCCGGCGCAGGCCTGGACAGCGCCCAGCACCGTCCGAACCGCGCCGGCGGCGCCTGTTGCGCGGAGCGCCACAACGCCGGCCGTGTCCGGCGGCACGCGATCGGCGACCACGCCGCAGGTGCAATCAACCCCGACCGTTTCCCAATCAGTGCCGAGGATCCCAGCCGGGCCGGCCGCGCCCCGTGCTCCCGACGAGTGGAAGCAGGGAACTCGCTCTGCGCCCGGCTACCGGTCGGATGCGGGATTGCCGGCGTTGTACAACAAGCCCAAGGCAGTTCAATCGCCGTCCACGGCTTCCCGGTCCGCGAATCAGCACGTCTATCAGCCCAAGACCCAGAGCCAATCTGTTGGGGCGCGTTCGCAGCCGGCATCCAGGAGCCCTGCGGCGGCCGAGCCGGCGTCGCGTTCGCCCAGGACGCCCTCCAGCTCGCGGTCGGGCAGGTAGGCTCCGCGTCCCGGTCGGCCGGGAGGGCGGTTGCGCGGCGGAGTGCGGCCGCCGCGGCAGCATGAGAGCGCGCCCCTTCAGCCCGGGGCGCGGGCGTTTTCTTCTCATACCCTCCTCGTGCGCCTTGTGCTAGTGGGTGAGGCATGAGAGGATTTCCGGCAGTGAAAACCTGCGGCCAAAGAAGCTGTAGTCGAAGCATGATTCCGCCAATCCGGGCTACCCTTGCCGCGCTGGTTCTGTTATCGCTGGTGGACGTGAATACCGGCTTTGCCCAAACTGGGACGGTCGCCCGCGCTGCCGCTGCAACGCCGGGGCCGGTCCATGCGGCGCGCTTGCAGGAAGTTGTGGACCGAGCCGTCGGCGGCGCGCGCGAACGGTTTGCCGCGCAAGAGCTCGGCGCGGACCAGATAGCGGTGACGCTGGTGGACTTGCGCGATTTGCGGCAACCGGTTCAGGCCAGTTACCGCGGCGGGGAGCGGATCTACCCAGCGAGCGTCGTCAAGCTGTTCTATCTGGTGGCGGTGCATCGTTGGCTGGAGGAGGGCAAGCTCGAGGATACCGGAGAACTGCGCCGCGCCATGCGCGACATGATTGTGGATTCCCTCAACGAGGCGACCGGCTACCTGGTGGATTTGCTGGCCGGCACCACCAGCGGCCCCGAGCTCACCTCGCGGGAGATGGAGGAGTGGTACCACAAGCGCAATGCCGTCAACCGCTGGTTCGCCTCGCTGGGTTACTCGAACATCAACGTGAACCGCAAGCCCTGGTGTGAAGGTCCTTACGGGCGCGAGATGCAGTCGGTGAAGATGCACCAGCCCAATCACCGCAACTGGCTCACCACCGACGCCACCGCCCGGCTCCTGACCGAGATCGTCACCGGCCAGGCCGTCTCCGCCAGGCGCTGCGCCGAGATGATGGAACTCCTGAAGCGGGACTTCTCCCCGGAATCCGGCGGCAAGGATGCGCAGGCCCACAATTACACGGCGTTGGCCCTTCCGCCCGGCGCGAAGCTGTGGTCCAAGGCCGGGTGGACCAGCCAGACCCGCCACGACGCCGCCTACGTCGAGCTGCCCAACGGCGCCCGGTTTATCCTCGTCACCTTCACCGTGGGCCACGCCGGCGACCGCGAGATCATTCCCGCTGTCGCCAAACCGGTCGTGGAGTACTTTTCCAAAACGCCGCCGGGCGGACCGCGGCCAAGCCAGTGAATAGCATTGATATGAACGTTCTGATTGTCGGCTCGACGGCTTTGGATTCGATCAAGACTCCCGGGGCGGAGAATCCGCGGTTGCTGGGCGGCTCGGCCAGCCATGCGTCGGTGGCGGCGAGCTTCTTTGGCCCGGTGCAGATGGTGGGGGTGGTGGGGCATGATTTCCCGGCGCGTTACCTCCGGCTCTACGCGCGTCACGGGATTGACCTGGCGGGCTTGCAGCGGGCGCCGGGCAAGACCTTTCATTGGTCGGGGGAGTACGAGGAGAACATGAACAACCGGCGGACGCTGCGGACCGAGCTGGGAGTGTTCGAGAAGTTCACGCCCGAACTGCCCAAGGCGTATCAGGACACGCCGTTTGTGCTGCTGGCCAACATCGCGCCGGCCTTGCAGCATCATGTGCTGGACCAGATGCGGAGGCCGCGGTTCGTGGCGGCGGACACGATGGATTTGTGGCTCAAGGTGGCTCTGCCGGATTTGCTGCGGCTGCTCAAGCGGCTGGATTTGTTCGTGCTCAACGACAGCGAGGCGCAGCAGTTGACCGGGGAAGAGAACATGGCGAGCGCGTTCAGGAAGATGCATCGCCTGGGCCCCAAGTACGTGATCATCAAGAAGGGATCGCATGGATCGGTGCTGTCGGGGCCCCGGGGACTCTTCCTGTGCCCGGCCTATCCGTTGAGCAAGGTGGTGGACCCCACCGGGGCCGGCGATTCTTTTGTCGGCGCCCTCATGGGCTGCCTGGCTGCCGCTCAGGGGCCAGTGGACAAGCACATCCGCCGGGCCATGGCCTACGGCAGCGTCGTTGCCTCATTCTGCTGTGAAGGCTTTGGACTGAAGTGCACCACGCGCGTCAGCAGGCGGCAGATTGAAGATCGCATGCGGGAACTGGAGGCCCTGACGCGGTTCTAACGACTGACAGGGATTTGGTTTCTTGCGCGCCCGCCCGTGCTGAGCG
>CAZHEW010000050.1:9098-12974 GCA_964531815.1 uncultured Verrucomicrobiota bacterium | reverse complement strand
AAAGCAACCACGTTCTCTTGCGGCGTTTCCGGCCGGCGTTCCGTTCGATTCTTCATCTCTCATGATTCCCGGTGGCTCTGGCGCAGCAGGCCGGAGGCGGGGCGGTGCCGGGCCGGCAAGGCCTCCCGCGGAAATCCTGGCCCTGCCGCCCTCCGGCAGCCCGAAAGCTCTTCCTCGGCCTGCCTGTGCAGTACCCGGCTGCCCCCATCGCACCACCGTTCCTCCTCCGTTCCTCCTCCGTTCCACCTCCGTTCCACCTCCGTTCCTCCTCGGTTCAGGAAACGGAGGTACTACCCAGGTACAACGGAGGTAGAACGGAGGTGGAACGGTGGTGCGAGGGAACCGCGACGGGGGCGGCCCCTGGCGCTTATGGGGTACAAAGCACTGATTTTGCAAGGGATAAGGAACAAATCAGGTCATTTCAAGCCGCCGGGGTGCGTAGAGAACGCCGGGAGTGTCAGGTATTTGAGGATTCATCCACGTTGACATGGTCCGGAGCCTTGAGCCAACCGCGGCTGGCACAGCATGCGCCAGCACAAAGAGTCAGTCGCAGAGCTGTTATTGAAGGCAACTTCCGGCGCAGTGCAGGTCCTTCGCGGGCTGAGGCGATAAAGGTCCTGGCGGGGGCTCCTTTTGGGGCTGTTACTTCTTGCGGAATTGGTAAACGTGCACCTCGAACGGGCCAAACCAGTCCGCAAAGCTGCCGTGCTGCGCATCCACTTTCCGCGGCTCCTCGAAGATCACCGTGCCGGCGCCCTCGCCGTGGATTTCCCGCGGCAAGCCGCTGAAGCGCACGCGGATTGTGGGGCCCTCTTTCTTGCAGGCCAGCACGTAGAGGTTATCCCCCGCCTCGCGCACCAGGAACTCGATGGCGCCGGCATCATGCCCAACTTCGTCCTGCACGAACTGTCTCGGGGCCGTCGCCTGCGGGTTCTGTTCTTCTTCCTTGCTGGCCACAGCGCGCTTCGGCGGAGCTTCCGCCGCAACCGTGAGCTTGAGGCTGGAGTCGGCGGCGAGCAGCGCCGGGAGGATTGGCGACTTCGGGCCGAGTTCCTCGAAGAGCGGGCGCATGACCCGGTCGAAGTAGGTCCAGTTGAATCCCAGCGGCTGGTCCCGCCGGTTCAGCGTCTGGGGCAGGCCGCCGCCGAAATACGTTAAGCCGCGGGCGCCGTTGATGATCGCCTCGTAGGCCATGAAGCGCTGCTCCGGGAAGGTCGGAAAGCGCAGCGTGCGGCCGGGCTTGACCACGCCGGAGAAGGCGATTTGCAGAGTCATCCAAAAGGGCTTTTCACCGGCCACCTGCTGCATCAGGCGGGTGAAGTCGCCTACCATGCTCAGTTCCTTGTTCTTCCTCTCGGAATGCACTCCGGGCGGGTAGCTCACTGGGTAGATGTCTATGCCGCCCACGTCCCATCCGGCGTCGTAGCGTTTGAGCGAGGTCACGGTCCCGCGCGGCGCCTGCACCAGCCAAATCGGGTGGTCTGGATCAAGCTCGCGGAGCATCTGCGCCACGTGCGCCACCTGCTGCGGCGTTGACTTTGTGGCGTTGTGCGAGTTTCCCCAATCCGGCTCGTCGGCCCCCTTCCACAGGCCCATGCCGGGGGAGTCCTTGAAGGTGGCGACCACCCTTCTCAGCTTTACCTCCCGATTTCTGTCGCCCGGATCGAAGTTGGACAGGTCCCACCCCAGCCACGGGCAACAGCGCAGCCCACCCGCCGCCGCCGCGGCCTGCATCGCTTTTTCCCGCTTGATCGTGTCATCGTTCCAGGCCGGGCCGCCTGACCGCATAAACATCACGCCGCAGTCCGCAAACTCCGCGTAGGCCGGCCGGCCGTTGGGCGCCTTGGCGTCCGGCCCCGGCACGACGGTCAGGTTGAGAGGGAACTTCCTTTGTCCATCCACCACCAACGCTCCCGCCGGGTCAAACGTGATTTTCGCCGGCTTCGTCAACGCTTCCGCCGCTCGCGCGGGGGCGCCCAGGCCGGGCGCCAGCAGAGTCGTTCCGGCCCAGGCAACCGCCAGCGTTCTGAGGCAATTCGCAGCAATCACAGGTTCTATACTTGGCGAAATGGACGCCGGTTGGTCAATGAGAATGTCCGATCACACGCGCAGAGAGACGCCCGCCGGCCCGCCGCCAGGCAGACTCGACTTGGCACGCAGGGGGCCATTCCTATAGTAGTTACCAGCAACAATGCATGCCCAGGAAAGGCGCTTTGACGGCATTGGCCGCTTGTATGGACGCGACGGACTCGAACGGCTCCGGCGCAGTCATGTGTGTGTCGTTGGGGTGGGCGGGGTGGGGTCGTGGGCGGCCGAGGCGCTGGCGCGTTCGGGTATCGGCGAGCTGACCCTGGTGGATTCGGACGAAGTCTGCATCACGAACGTCAACCGCCAGATCCATGCGCTGGAAGATGATTTCGGCAGGCCAAAAGTGGCGGTGCTGGCGCGGCGCGTGCGCGCCATCAACCCCGACTGCGCGGTGCATCCGCTCCAGAGACTCTTCCTCGAGTCCAATGCCGGGGAGATTCTGCAGACACCTTACAGCTACGTGCTGGACGCCATTGACAGCCCCTCGCGGAAGTGCCTGCTCATCGCCCTCTGCCGCAAGAAGGGAATTCCGGTGATTGCGATCGGCGCGGCGGGCGGCCGGCGAGACCCAACTGCGGTGCACGTGGTGGACCTGGCGTTCTCCAGCCATGACCGCCTGCTGCAAGAGGTGCGATGGGGACTGCGATCCCAGCACGGGTTTCCGCGCGGGGCGCATCCCTTCGGCGTGGAGTGCGTGCTCTCGCGGGAGCGGGTCGTTTACCGGGGAAAGGTCAACTCGGGCGCCGGGGCGCTTGAAGACAACCCCGCCCCCAGGCTGCGCTCCAGGAACAGTCTTGGCACGGCGAGCTTCGTCACCGGCACGTTTGGATTTGTGGCCGCGGCGCGCGTGGTCCAGAGGCTTGTCGGGGAAGCCTGAGGCGCGCCGGCGCGGCGTTTACGCGGGTTGCCCCACCAGCGGGCCGAACAGGCGGCGGAAGTTGGCCTCGACCCGTTCGGCCAACTGCTCGACCGGTTCGCCAAACAGACCGGCGGCAAACTCATAGACTGCCCCGAGATTGGCCGGGTGGTTGAGCGGCTTGCCCGTCTGCGCGTCGGCCAGGGGATGGCGGTTGAGCCCGTCCGGCAAGAGCTGGTCGGGGGCATCGGTTTCAATGAGCAAACGGCCGGGAGGGACGTGTTTGAAGGCATCGCGCTGGCGCGCCTTGCGCGCGTGCGCGAAATAGCCCGGCAACGAGAAGTAGGCCCCCAGCTCCGCGAGCGGCGCGATCATTTCCCGGGGGCCGCCGAACGAGTGCAGCAGGAGCCCGCGGCTCGGGCGTGGCTCGGCGCGCAGGATTTCGAGGAGCCGGCCCCAGGCCTGCAGACAATGGATGCTCAAGGGCAGATTGCGTTCCGCGGCCAGCCGCAATTGCCAGACAAAGGCCTGCTCCTGCTGCTCGGGATCGGGCTCTTTGACCCAGCGATCCAGGCCGACCTCGCCAATGGCCGACGGGATTGCTTCGAGGTGCCGCAGCAGCGCCGGCTGCCAATCGGCTGAGAGCTCCTTCACATACCAGGGATGGCAGCCAAAGCAGGGAATGACCTGCAGGCATTCACGGGCCAGCGCCAGCACTTGCGGCCAGTCGCCCTCGCAGGAACCGTTGACCACCATCCACGCAACGCCCTCGCGCCGCAAAGCCGCCAGCACCGCTTTGCGGCAGGGGGCCAGCCGGTCGTCCTGCAAATGATTATGCGCGTCGCAGAGCCGGTAGTTCATGTGGCGCTTCTTGACGCGGTTTGGCGTCTGACAGGTGACAGCCTATTTCACCGCCTCGATGCGATGCCGGT
>CAZHEW010000050.1:0-8998 GCA_964531815.1 uncultured Verrucomicrobiota bacterium | reverse complement strand
GAATGCGCGGCAGGTTCTCGTCAAAGAGAAATCCCTTCATGCCACGCGTTCGAGCGAGTATTGGTTACCCATCAACCGGGCCGCGTGAGCCACGCAGGCCAGCACCTGCTCGCGACGGAGCGTGGGAAACGCCCCCAAGACTTCTTCGACCGAATCACCCGCCGCCAGCATTTCCAAAACGGACTGAACGGCAATACGAGTGCCGCGTAGCACCGGCCGCCCATTGCACACCTCGGGATCAATCTCGATCCAGTCTGAACTCATAAACCAAGTTTACCCTGCCTCAGGACTCCCGCCAAGCCGCATATTGCTTGCCTTCGCAAGGATGGCGGATGTTATGATGTATTCGTGTGGGATGAGGATGACTCGAATCGGAGCATTGAGTAGCCGCCGTTTCCAAGCAGGTTTATGATTGCGACCTGGCTCAAGATACTGGCTTGGCTAGCCGGGCTGGTCGCGGCAGTGGCAATTATTGCCTGGCAGCAGGCGAGAATTGACCGCTTTGCGGCGGAAACCGCGATGCTGCGCGCACAGGTCGAGCGCCAGGCAGCGTTGCTCGAACAGCGCAAAGCCCGGGACAGGTCGCAGACCGGCGACGAAACTCGTTCCAACTCCGTTTCGGCTCTGCCGGAGGAGCAGTTCCGGGAATTGCTGCGCTTGCGGGGAGAGGTGGGTGTCCTGCGGAGGCAACTGGCCGAAATGAGCGAGCAGGCGTCCCGGGATCGTTCCCAGCCGCAGATCCGGCCCGGCAGGCCAACCGACGACCAGGGCCGGGCGCTGCCGCCGGCGACCCTTTCGCCCGACTTGATGGACGCCGACCCGGCGGGGGCGTTTGCGTCCAGCGCACAGCTCAACCCGGCCGAGCGCCGCAAGTTCCTCGACGCCGGCTTTGCCGCCTGGGCGAGAAAGGATACCGAGGCGGCCTTGCGGTGGGTGGAACGGAACCTGGCCGACCCTGCGGAAAAGGAAGCGGCCGCCAAGGCCATCCGGAGCGTGGCCCCGGTGGGCATCGGCGCCGAATTAAGCATGCAGAACGGCTACGCGGTGATCAACCGGCTGCTGCCGGGCACAGCCGCCGAATTCAGCGGGCAGCTCCGTCCGGGGGATCGTATCCTGGCAGTGGCCCAGGGCGACAACGTCTTTACGGATGCGCGCACCCTGAACCTGCATGACCTGGTGCAGAACATTCGCGGCGCCCCCGGCTCTCTGATTCAACTCCAGGTCGCGCCAGCCGATGCCCCGCCCGATTCGCCGCCCAGGACCGTCATTCTACAGCGGCGCCAGATCCTCTTTAAGCGGTAATGCCTGATTGGGCGGGATAGCCCCGCGGTCTTCTTCCTGCAGCGGCCCTGTTTTCGCCTGTTTTTTTCCTGATTTTTCTACTTGCAGGCTCGACGCTGATTTGCGCATACTAGGGGTTCTAGGCCTGCTTTGGCCTGAATAACCGGGGCTAAGACCGCCCACGGTTCTTGGAATTAGGAAGTGAGTTAGTTTGCAGGATTTACTGTTCTGCAAGAGCGTCAGTCCTCTGGCGTTTGAGGTCTTCAAACACCATGACGGACAGTCCGTATTGATGTCCCTGAGTTCGGCCGCTGCCGTTGGGCAGCGTGCAGAATAACTGAACTGTTCGGGCCTGAGCCCATTCTATTATTATATGCTGAAACGCAAAGAGAAAAGGCCGGCTAAGAAGTCCGGGCAACGACGGTACCGTGGCAGATTGTCGGTGGCCGCCCCCGGGCGCCGTCCTCGCCACCGTTTTGTGATTTCCCATCGAGCGCACGGCCTTAACCGTTTGCCCGTGAAGGCCGCTTCCACCCCTAGCGCGCCGAAGGCCAACGCGGCGCCTCCGGCCAAGGCACCCCATCCCGGCGCCGGCCATGCGGCGCCGACGGCAATCAAGCACGCCCGGGCGGCGGATATGACCGAGACCGTCAAGACCTTGATGCACCTGGCGCAGGAGCACGGATTCGTCACCTACGACGACATCAACGACATTCTCCCCGACGGCCTGTCGCCGAACGACCTGGACGAGCTTTATACCAAGCTGCGCTCCCTGGACGTGGAGATCGTGGACCACGCGGAAGTGGAGCGGGCCAAGCCCGCCGAGCCGGAAGAGGAAGACGACACGCGCCTGGAAGTGCTGGACGACCCGGTTCGGATGTACATGAACCAGATGGGCAAGGTGCCGCTGCTCACCCGAGAACAGGAAGTGGAAATCTGCAAGCGCATCGAGGAAGCGGAGGGCGACATCAAGCGCCTGGTTTACGGCCTCGGCTTTGCCGCCAAAGAGCACATCGCCATCGCGGAGAAGCTCCTGTCCGAACCGCCCAAGGAGCGTTTCGACCGCGTGGTGGTGGACAAGAAGGTTCCCAACCGCGAAGCCCATCTGCGCGAACTGCGGGCCCTGATCAAGACGGTGCGAACGCTCGATACCAAGGTTGACGACCAGTTCATCGCCTGGCAGAAGGCCGCCACCCAGGGCCGCCGCCAGAAGCTCCACCTCAAATTGCAGAAGCTCGACCGGAAGCTGCAGGCCCTGTTCCCCAGGTTCTTCTACAAGCAAAGGGTGCTGGAAGACATGATCCTGGTGGCCAACAATGTTCATGAGAAATTCAAAGGTTGCGTGCGGCACGTCCAGGAGCTTGAAGCGCGGCGCAAGTCGGCCGACCAGCAGGCGGGCCTGCACGCTGAGCGGGCCAAAATGCGGGCGCTGGAACAGTTCGTGCGCCTTCCGCGCGAGGAGTTCTTCAAGACCCTCCAGGAGTTGAAACGCGCCGCCGACCGCGCGCACCGGGCCAAGACGCACATGGCCGAAGCCAACCTGCGCCTGGTTGTGTCCGTTGCCAAGAAATACACCAACCGCGGCCAGTCCTTTCTCGACCTGATCCAGGAAGGCAACATCGGCCTGATGAAGGGCGTGGAGAAATTCGAGTATCGCCGCGGCTACAAGTTTTCCACCTACGCCATCTGGTGGATCCGGCAGGCCATCACCCGCTCGATCGCCGACCAGGCCCGCACCATTCGCATCCCCGTGCACATGATCGAGATCATGAACAAGCTCTGGCGCGCCCAAAAGCAGCTCACCCAGGAGCTGGGCCGCGAGCCCACCCCGGAAGAGGTCGCCGATGAGATGCACATGCCCGTCTCCCGCATCAACGCGCTGTTGAAGATGGCCCAGCAGCCCATCTCGCTGCACGCGCCCGTCGGCGACGACGGCGACGTGAGCGTGGGCGACTTCATTGAAGACAAGACCGCCGAGAATCCGTCCGATGTCACCAGCTACAGCCTGCTCAAGGAGAAACTGGGCGACGTGCTGACCAGCCTGACCGAGCGCGAGCGCAAGATTCTGGAGATGCGGTTCGGCCTCGTGGATGGTTACGAGCGCACGCTGGAGGAAATCGGCAAGATGTACAGCGTCACCCGCGAGCGCATCCGCCAGATCGAAGCCAAGGCGCTGCGCAAACTGCGCCACCCCACTCGCGTCCGCCATCTCCAGGGGTTCCTTGAGACCACGGAGAGGGCCGCCTAGCCCCCCGCGCCCCGCCATGAAAGTCACTTACTACGGACATGCCTGTTTCGCCGCCCAGGTGGCGAGCAAGACCCTGTTGTTCGACCCGTTCATCACCGGGAACGAGCTGGCCAAGGGCATTGACGTGGGCAAAGTGCCGGCGGACTACATTCTCATTTCACACGGGCATGCCGACCACCTGTCCGATGCCGCGGACATCGCCCGGCGGACCGGAGCCACCATCGTCTCGAATTTCGAGATCACCGTCTGGTTCGGCAAACAGGGCCTCGCCAAGACCCATGCCCTCAACCACGGCGGCGGCTGGCGCTTCGACTTCGGCCGCGTCAAGTTCGTCAACGCCATCCATTCCAGCAGCTTGCCGGATGGAACGTATGGCGGCAACCCAGGCGGCTTCGTCGTCGAGAGCGCCGAGGGAAACTTCTACTACTCCGGCGACACGGCGCTGACGATGGACATGAAGCTGATCGGGGAATCCACCAAGCTGCTGTTCGCCGCGCTGTGCATCGGCGACAACTTCACCATGGGCGTTGACGACGCCATCCGGGCGGCGGAGTTCGTCCGCTGCCCCGAGATCCTCGGCTGCCATTACAACACTTTTCCCCCTATCCGGATTGATACCACCGCCGCGATCGAGAGGTTCAAGGCGGCGAACCGGCATCTCCACCTCTTAACGCCCGGCCAGAGCCACTCCTTCTAGCCGCACGCGCGCCACGGCAGCCGCCCCGTTTCACGCCCGCCGCGAAATGCCGACAGACCGGCGCGCGCGGGCATCCCGCCCGCTTAGACCGTGCGGACTGTGTAAGCGGGCAACATGCCCGCGCGCCAACTCCGCCCATGCGAACCGTTCGGGCTAAAGTCGAACGTCCTCCGGCCTCACTTCGAGGCACTCGTCCTGGTCTTCCCAGACGACCGCCGCATAGAACTCAAGGAGACGGGAGGCCAGTTGGGTGCCGGCTTGCGCGAGCAGGCGCTCGGCTTCGGTGGCGGCGGTTTCGTACGCGCGGTCGTAATCCCCGACGGCTTTACGCTGGCGGTCGTCCAGGTGGGCGACGGCATGGACGGAAGCATATTGGCCCGCCCAGCCTGCCAGCTCGCTGTGCAGCGCGGGCGGGGTCTCTTCAAAGGGGACGAGCGTTTCGCTGCAATGCAGGCAAATCAAGCCCGCATCGCGCACGTCCCGCGTCAGCAAAGGCAGCATTGGCGCGCGGCAGCAGGCCGATTCGGAGTAGGCGGGTGGAAACGAAACGAGACGTTTCAACCAGATCTGCCGGTCATGCGCCAACTGCGCGGCGAGGCGGTAGCTGCCGAGCAGCGGATGGCTGAACCGCCACACTTTGCCCGTGAGCTGCCCGAGGGTCTGAGCCAGCCAGCGCGCCAAAGTAAGGTCGTCAAACTCGGAAAAGCCGCGGCCGTACTCTTTCCAGAGCAGGTCGAGCGGAGCATCGCTGTTAGTGGCCATCGGTGCCGCAGTGTTGCGCCGCCGGAGGAAATTGTCGAGCCGGAACGGTGCCCCCGGCCGGTGCGCCGGCGCATCAAGCTGGCTGGTGGGCGCGACAGGGGTCGAACTTGAACGCGATTTTCGCCAACATGCATTCCACCCCTGTAAACAAAGGCGAATTTGCATGTCGCCCTCTCTGCCCTTACGCACCAAAATGCACGGTTCCGCAACTTTCTTGTCAGCGCCGTGTCAGCAGCCCCAGTTCCTAGCCCGCCGCCGCAACGCTCGCGCTCCCCTGCGTCGCTCTTTGCACCCTCGCCGAAATCTCCTGCGCCGTCAACCTCGCAGCCGGATTATCGCTCAGTTGGTCAACCAGACCGGAGACCGTCGCGAACACTCCCGCCTCCTTCTGGTGCTCCATGAGCCACTTCACGAACTGCGCATCCGCCGCCTGCCCCTGCGGCGTGGTAGTCAGGACGGCCCGCGCAGTTTCCACTCCCTGGACCAGCGCCTCATTCACCTTCCGGTTGCGGATCTGGCGGTAGCCGTGGTACAGGCCGCCAAGCGCCAGGGCCAGGATGCTGCCAATGCCCGGCGCAAACGTATTCACAATGGACCCCGTCGCCTCGATGGTCGCCAGCGCCTCAGGCTTGGCCACCAGGTTCGTCACCGGGACCTGCACCAGGTTCGTCATAAACACCGGCACGACGTTGGTCACGATCGCGGTCACCATGTTAGTCGCCACCGGCTCCCGCACGGCATAGCCGGACACGGCGCCACTGACCGCATTGGTGACGAAGACAACGTTCGTGCGCTCGGTCACCACCGGCACGGTGTTGGTCACGACCACGGTATTAGTGAACACATGCACCACCGGCGCGTTGGTCCAAGTCACCTCCTGCTGGTAGGCCGTCCGGTCCAGCGTGGAGCACCCGCTCGCGCACGCCACAAGTAACGCCAGCGCCCCGGCCAGCAACGTTGCCCAAACACACTTCTCACCGCGACTCATGCTCTTCACGACTGTTTCCTTTCCATCCGGACCGAGCGCAGCTCATCGCGGCACTCCTCCAGAACTTTTGTGTTGTTGTCCAGGCAGACGATGAGCTTGGCGTTGGCCGCGCTCTGCTCCGCCACCACTCCCCGCAGGCTCTCCTGATAACTGTCCCTTGCCTGCTTGTGATCTTCGATCAGCCGCTCGTGTTGCATCACGAAGTACCGCATCACGAACCACGCAAAGACTCCGAACACCACCAGGCTGGCCACGAACAACCACCGGTCGTTCATCGCCGCCGCGTGATCCACGTTGCTGATCAAATCCGCTGAAATCATGTTCGTCATGGCACCATCACTCGCTCCATCAGGAGCCCTTTCATGCGAAAGAACTCCGCCCGGTTCGTCGCCGGAAACCAGCTCGCCTCGCCGGTCACGCTCCCCCAGGCCCCCAGGTTCGTGCTCCGCCCAAACACCGGCGCCAGCCGCACCCAGGCCTTGCCCGCCATCACTGGCGGCGCCGGCTTGCTCTCCCAAGACACTTCACTGCTGAAGTCTGACTCCAGCCCGTTCGTGTCGTAAGCCGTCGCCGCAAAGAACCACCGCCCGCGGTGCGGCAGCGCCACCGCCTGTGTCAGGACCAGCCCCGCGTTGGTCACGCCGAAATACGCCCGCGAGTTCGTGCCCCAGTAAACGCGGTAGCCCGCCACCGCCGCCGAGGGCGAGGCATCCCAGGCCAGCGTCACCCGCTGCGCGCCAGCCGTCACAGCCCAGGCCAGAAACACCGTTGTCCAGAGCCACTTCATACCCTCACCAGCCGCACGCTGCCGCTGCCGCCCTGAATCAGCGCGCCATACTTCGCCAGCATCGCCTGCGCGACCCGCGACACAATCGGCCGCGTGTCCTCCTTGCTGTAGGTCGTGCTCGACTGGCTGCTTGACCCGCTCGTGCCGGTATGTGTCGCCTGGCTCGTCTGCGTCGCGCTGATTCCTTCCCCCGGCGGCGCCGCCGTCCGGTCCACAATCAGAAGCTCACGCGCCATCTCGCACGTCGCCTGCACCACCGCCGCCGGCACGCTGTCATACGGAACGAAGTTCGACCCGATCGACACCAGCGCCGACACCCTCACCAGCCCCTTGTCCGGGTCAGGGCACTCGGCACGCGGCCACTGCAAAGCCTGGCTCGCGTTGGTCCGGCTGCCGTTGAACTGGAACTGCGAGTCAATCAGCCGCGTCGCCATCATCAGCGCCGCCTCCTTCCTCTGCTCGGTCGCCCCTGTCCACGCCGACGCATACAGGTGCGCCTCGTGGTACATGTCCCCGTCCGCCACGTCCGCGTAACTGTTCGCGTCCGCCATGCCCGTCCCATCTTCCTTGTTCAGTGTGAGAGCCATGCGAATACACTCCTAAGGCGCGCAGTAGTACCACTCGTAAGCCGGCCCGAAAGGCCCGACGATCTCCGTGCCGCACCGGTAGCGCATCCGGTAAGACACGTCGTCATTCTCGAAATCGCTGAACGCCCTCACGTGCCGGAACAGCCGCACGTTGCTGGAGACGGCGCCGACGTAATTCTCGACCCAGCCTTGCGACCCCCGCGACCAATAGAGCTCGATGGTGCCATCGGGGAACCGGCCCTGCTCAAACGTGAAATCGATCAGGACGTCGAACCAGTAAAGCGGTTCACCCTCGCTCTCCGTAAGGTTCAGGCCCGTAATGACCGGCTCCGCCGGAATGCCCAGACCACAGCGCCGCCGCTTCTGCCGCCGCAGCGCCCACCAGGCCCGCAGCCGATCCGCCTGCGTCAAGCGCCTACCGTCTCTAGCCAGTGTCAAAGCCACACGTCCTCCTCAAACAAACTCAACCGTCACCACATTCGAGTAGTCCGAGTAGCCGGAGGCATTGAAGGCTCGAACGCGGAACTGCCACAGCCCGCCCTCCGGCACATCCTCCTCGAAGTGGTTGACACCAGGCCCGGTGCTCCCGAAGTACCCGAAGCTATAACCGACCTCGTCCAGCCGCCGCTCAACCTCGCAGCCCAGCTCGCCCTCGACACCCGTCATATCCCAGGTCAGCCCGACGCCACCCGCGAGATCCTCACCCACCAGGTTGCTCGGCGCGGCAGGAACACCGCCAGACTCCGCCGCCCGCTCGCGCCGCCGCTTCTGGCAGCGCAGCGCCCACCAGGCCCGCAGCACAGAGCCCAAGCCCTTACTTGCCCGCCCCGCCTGTAGCGCGTTTGCCATCGTCGTCCTTTCGCCGCTGCTCCTGCTCGGTAATCACCGGCTCAGGCGTGATCCTGACCGCAACAACAACAGGCTTGGCGTCCGCTCCACCAACGGCCCCGGCCACCGGGACCAGCGGACGCCTCACCCGCCGAATCACTGGAAGCAACCCATCCATGATCAGATGCAGTTCGCCCCAACCGCAATTTGCTTCCAGTTCGTGCCGTCGCTGAACGCCAGGCACGGCACCGCCCCAGTCCCGCCAGCGCTCAGGTAAAGTAGCGCGCCAGGATTCCTGGCCGCTGTGACACCCGCCGCCGTCAGCGACGCAACGTTGGTGAACGGACGGCTCCTGAGGTTCAGTTGCTCGCCGCCACGAATCTTCTGGAAACTCCACGGAATCTCTTTGCCCATATCGCTTGTCCTTTCACAAGGAGCGCGGGCGTCCTCGCGAACCCAAGGTCCGCTCAGACGCCCGCTCCCGCTCAGTTGTTGTGCGTCACCGCCACGATCCGCACGTTCTTGTTCTCGAACACGCGCGTCCAGTTCGCGCCCGTCTCCAGCTCCGCGTTGGTCGGCGAGTCGCCGGCCACGCTGGCGCTGTTGAACTTCACACCCCGCGGATGCAGGATGTAGCGCCGCCGGTTGATCAGGTCCGAGTCGCTCGCCAGCGCATCGCGGTAGAACTCCACGCCCTCAGTCCCGATGCCACCTTGCACCGGCGCACCACTCAGCGGCGCGGCGCCCTTGGCAAACGCGCCCGGCCCGAACAGGTAGGTCGTATAGACCGTGCCATCCGTCGTGCCCGCTCGCGTCGGCA
>CAZHEW010000049.1:8963-13000 GCA_964531815.1 uncultured Verrucomicrobiota bacterium | reverse complement strand
GAGCCAGGGCCGTTCGTCAGTGCCAGCCAGAACTGAACGCCGAACGGGGTCTGGTTGGTAGGGGGCGCGGGGTCATACCATTCCAACAGCGGTGCGGGGCCGCCGGCGTTTAATGGGTGGATCCAGCCCTCAATGCTGAAGCCGCGACGCAAACCAAGATCAAGCTCGGGGCAGCGAGGCACAATCATGCGCGTGGCAACCCCATCGCCGAAATAGGCCTGGTTGACTTCGCCCGCCAGCCCGCTGGTCACCCGGACCGAGTCCACCGCCACATCCACTGGAGCCGGAACTGCGCTCGCCGCCACGAACTGGGAAAGGCCAATCCTAAACCCGGAACTGAACGCGGACGCCCCGTGGATGAAGGAGGCGCCGACCAGTTCCACGCCGCTGTCGTTGAGCACCGCAGCGCGCACGCCCTGGTTTGGCGCGCCGGAGAGAACCAACCGGTACCAGGTGTCGTTCTGGAAGTTGAAGGAGAGAGTGTTGTAGGAACCGTCTATGCTGCTGCCCGCCAGCAGGACACGGTTGGTGCCAAATTCGCCTCCAAAAGGAGAGAGGACATCGAAGCGATTCGAATTGGCCGCGTCTAGAATCCAGATTTCGACAAATCCGCCAGTGCTGGTTCCCGCTCCCTGAGTCAGGGTGTTGAAGCGGACTTCATAGTGGAAATCCTGTCCCTGGAAGATGGTGTCCGAACTCCAGCCGCGCCGCTGCCAGGGGTCGAGCATGTTGGACATTCGCAGGGCGGCGTTGGTGCCGACAGTTGTGAAGGTGTAGCTGGGCGCGCCGTCGTAAGACTCGACGGGGGTCACGCCCGCGCCAGTGCCTGCGACCGGCAAGGAAGGCTGCCAGATGGCGTTGAGCCCGGGACCGTCAAAGCCATCCCCAAAGGAGGCGCCATCGCCAGTGGAGAAAGCCACATCACCCAGCAGCAGCCCATTGAAACCTCCGAACCGATCAGTGCCGTCGTCGTCCAGGGGCCACCAGGCAACCATGCCTTCGAGCCAGGGCAGGTGATTGACTTTGAACGACAGGACATAGGGGTTGACGTTGGTAGCCAGCGGCGAAGTGGAGGTGGGCAGCGAGTTGGAAACCGCGCCGTCGAGAAGGCCCAGAACACGGTTGCTGAGGCAGAGGCAGGCAAAGTCGTCCATGACCCCCACGAAGTTGCTCACCACGCTCCAGCCCTGGAACACCGCGCCGGTGGTGTAGAGGCCGACCGAGGCCAGGTCGAAGTTGTTGGTCCAGAACGGCCGCATGAAATAGTTGGTGCCGGGGGTGAAGGTGCCAATGCCATCGGGGGAGGCGGCGCCCCGGTTCTCGAAGAGGAGCACCCGGGTGCCATTGGGGCTGATGAGGGTGATGGCAAGGTCGGAAATGCGCGGGTCGCTGATGAGCAAGCCGACATCCACGGAGGAGATGATGCCCCGCGTGGTGTTGGTGAGGTAGATGGAAGTCACGGCGTCGTCGAGGATCGGCACGGAGGAGGTAATGCTGGCGGAGACGAACGGCCGGATGGTGCTGAAGCCGTAGCCGAAGATGGCACGGATATTGACGGTTATGTCGTCTGACGAGTGATTGCAGACGCGGATTCGGTAGGTGCCGGGCTGCAGCGGCGGGATATCGGTCTGGTCTATGGTAACGCCGCCGCCGAGCGCGTTGGTCACGCCGGTGCTCTCGCAGACTCCGCCGCCCAGCGGGCAGACTTCAATCGAGTAATCAATGGGGCCCGTCGCGGAGACCACCGCGACGGTCACGGTCAGACTGATGGCGTCCGCGGGCACCTCAATAAAATCGTTGCGGCACGCCCCCGCCCGGATGGTGGCGATGATGCCATTGCCCGTCAGGTCCTGCTGGCGCTCCAGGAAGATGCCCAGGAAGAGGTTTGTGCCGACGTGATTGGTGGCATTATCCGCGATCGTGAGCATCCACTGGCCCTGGCCGTCCTTCCCGGCGAAGGCATCCAGGCTGCCGGGGCCATCCGTATGCTGCACGTATTGGTTGGCGAAGGGGAAGTTGGGGTCAGGCCCCACATTGAGCTCACTGCTGTCGTCGAAAATATAGCTGGTCAGGGTGTAGCAGGGCCCTTCGGGTGTTTCCCGCACGCAGGTGTGGTCATTGAGGATAGCGAAATCCGCGCCATGACTCAGGCCACCCACCAGGTCGCCGATCAGTTCATGCTCAACGACATTAGTCACAATCACCCGGCGGACCATCAGGCTGTCAACGGCGATGGCTAGAATGTTGGCGACGCCCGGCAGTTCCGGCGAGCCGTCCGGAATCGGCTGGTAGGTCGGAATGCCGATCATGTGAACGCCGTTGCTGTCGGTGTTGCTGAATGGGTTCCGGCTGAACACGGCCAACAGCGCGTACTCGGCGGCTTGCTGGTCTTCGGACTTCACGGCGAGGTAATAGACACCGGTGGTGGCATTGGAATAGACGATGGTCTCCGTGCCCCCGCGGCCCAGCGATTTGCCGGCGGCGTCCACCACGGCCGGGTCCAGGTTGGTCAGCGCGGGGTTATTGGGGATGAAGGGCGGCGCAACGTAGAGGTCAATGTCCGCCTCCGGCCGGGTCGCTCGATCCGCGCTGGGTTGAAACACCCCCTCGCGCGGAACCGCGAGGTTGGGCGGCAGGAAGGTCAGAAACGCGGCGTTGGTGAAGGGGGTGTCATTGGTGATGACGTAGAAACGCCACTGGTTGGTCACGCCGAAGGTCAGCACAGCGTTGGCGGCGTTGGAGATGGCCATCGTATTCGTGCCCAGCAATTGCGGGCTGGCCCCGGCCCGCTGATTATACAAGATGCCGCCGGCGAAGTCCGGGGAGTTGATGAAGCTATTAGTGATGACCGTCACCAGCGGCTGATTGCTCGAGACAATGGGCAAACTGGCATCGAGGCTGATGGCATTGGTGATGAGCCCGTCGCCACTGGAGATGACCAGCGCATAATCCTGGCAGACGTTGTTGGTCTGCGCGGTGACGGCGTTGACGTTGACCCGGCGGCCGACCACCGTGATCGAATAACTCGTGCTGAGCTGCGAGTTGATTCCCAGCGAGGGAGAGAGATAGACACTCTCGACGTTGTTTACCGTGTCCAGGTTGGCCACCAGGTTGGTGTCCCACGCCTCGCTGAAGTCGCTGCGGGAGGGGATATCGTTGCCGAAGTAAACAAAGCTGGTGTCATCGCGATTAGTAACCACCAGATCGAGGTTGTTAACGAGTTTGACGCTGGCGACGGGGTTGCCGGGCGGGTCAGTCCAGACCAGGGTGATGCGCAGCGGTTCCCGCTGGGCGTCCGGGGTGAGGTTGACAATATAAGTGCGGGATTGGCCGGTCGCCAGCGCGTCGGCGGGGTTTTGGTCAATCATGACCATCGCATTCGTGGTCGAGTTGGCGTTGGTCAGCATCCCCGGCAACGTGGTGGGCAGATTGATCAGCCCCCAGCCCTGGGAATTGACTGCGGTAGCGGTGCTGAAGTCGTAGCCGATGCCGACCGAGCGGGCCCCGTTAATCAACAGAGCCTTCATCAGGGCCGGGCTGTTGGTGCGGCTCCAGGGCGGCTGCGCAAAGAACTCGTGCATCAGGGCGAGCGTGCCGGAGACATTGCCGGCCGCCATGCTGGTGCCGGACTCATAGCGATAGTAAGGGCCGAGCGCCTCGTTCATCCCGGCCAGCACATCGAGGTAGTTGCCCAGGTCGTTGGTGACGATGATTTCCGACCACAGATCGCATCTGACGGGCCGCGAGGTGTGGTTGCCGAGGCCGAAGTACCAATAGACACCGACCGGGCTTAAGGTGGCGGCCGGCGGCAGGGAGACCGAGTTGGTGCCGAGCACAGGGTCGGTGTTCGTTGGCCAGGGCGTTGACTTGATGTAGATCGGCAGGTCGGGGAACGGGACGGGTGAATTGGTGTTCGCAGCGACAAACAAGTTGAGCTGGACAGCGTTTTCGGGAATAAAAATCGAGTCCAGGTAAAGGCCGTTGGTGGGGACCGTTATGTTCCGGTCAACATGCCAGATGCTGCTGGTGGGATTGTA
>CAZHEW010000049.1:0-8863 GCA_964531815.1 uncultured Verrucomicrobiota bacterium | reverse complement strand
GGCGACCTGGCCGTTGGTGCCATCGGTTAGCCCCAGCCACGGTTGATTGGTGTCGCAGTTCGTAGTGCTCGTCGAGCATTTCCAGGTCTCGTTGGTGATCACGCGCAGCGCCTCAATGGCCCCGACGGTGATGACGTTCTTGGCCGTGCCCGGCGACGCGATGGTGCCGGGACTGCCGCCGCTCCCGTCCGCATCGCCGCCGCCGCCGTTGCCCGCGGCAAAGACCACCAGGAGCGGCTGGGAGCCGGGCACCCCTGGGAGGGCGTCGCGGACGGCGGCATCGAAACTGGCGGCGTGCAGGTCGTAGCTTTGGGAGTCGTTGCCGACATAATTCCAACTGTTGTTGGAGATGAGGGCGTTGGTGCGGGCGGCGGTTTCCTGCAAATAGCGGTCGGAGGGCCAGGACAGCGTGGCGCCGTCGGTAAATGGTTTGGTGAATATCCCGCCGACGGGCAAGACAAACAGGCTCGCGTTGGTGGCCACCCCGCGGAACTGGGTGCCGATGCCGGCGTAAGGGCCCGCGGCGCTGGAGGCATTGCTGACGGTTACGGACTGGCTGCCACTGCTGGCGATGATCCCGGCGACGTGCGTACCATGCCCATTGGAGTCAATCCCGGTGGTCGGGACATCCAGATACACCCGGCCCTGCAAGTCGGGATGGTTGGTGTCCACTCCGGAGTCGTTGATGTTCACCAGCACCTTGTCGCCGCTCAGCCCGAGGTAGTTGTTGGGGGTTATCATATCGGCCGCGACGCCGATCCGCACGCGGCTGAAGTCGTTGGCCAGGGCGCGCGGCAGCGCCCATTCCACCTCCTGCACACCCGGCAGGCCGGCAACGGCCGCCAGGCCATTCCTGGGCGGAACCACCGTAAGCACCGGTCCAAACGGGGTGCGCTCTGAGTCGTCGAGGACCTGGGCGCCCAGCTTTTCGAGTTCCGCGCGGGTCGCCTCGTGCGCGTCGGCAAAGAGCAACACGTTCAGCGCGCTGTCCGGCGGCAGCGGCGACTGCGGGACCGCCAGCTCGAGCAGAGACGGCTTGAGCTTGTAATAGGGTTCGTAAGGCAGAACGGCCTGCGTTTGGGCCGCCGCTTTTAACTGTTCCGCAACGCCTGCCGGGGCGCGAACCAGAAAGGCGTTGTTCGGGATATAGGACACAATCTCAGCGCCGGCGCGTTGCAGCAGGGACCGGAAGGCGTTATCCACCGGCCCGCGCGCCTGAACGAGGTAGGCGCCGGGGTCACCCTGGGCGCGCAAGTGTTCGGGAATGGACGGGACCGCCCCGGTCGTGTCGAGCAGGGCGTTTTCGAGCAGGATGGCCCGGTCGTTGCGCTGCAACTGGTCGAGGGAAGCAGAGGTGTTGCGAATGCGGAGTGCGGAATGCGGAGTGCGGAGTGCGGAGTGCGGAGTGGCTGCAGGCACCGGCGGGGAGTTCAGGTTGCCGGCCTGGGTCAGAAGCTGGAAGGGCGTTGCGAGTGCGGAATGCGGAGTGCGGAGTGCTTCTGCATTCTGCATTCCTCCTTCTGCCTTTCCCTTCGGGGCCGCCCAATTATCGCCCAGGCGCCAGAAATAGAAGGCACCGGCGAAGCACAGCGCACTTAACAGGATCCAGGTTATAGGTCGCAAACGCATAAAGAGGGGTGGTTAAACAATGTCATTGACTGCGGTTGTCAACCCGACAGGGTTGCCAGACGGTAGCCGGTGGTCGGCCGAGGGGGAAGGGGGGGCGACCACCGGCACGACGCGCGAAAGGCCGCCCCGGAAGGGGTGCCAGATACTGCCCAACACGTTTGGCCGCTGGTTTCCTGACCTGCTCTGCGGGTGGTGGTCTGGCATCCCTTCGGGATGCAAACGGATCGTCGCCCGCGAACCGGTGGTCGTTTCCCCCCTGGACCCCTGAAACGCCCCACCGGCTGCCTGCTGCCAACCCTGACGGGTTGGGCAGGGGCGCAGCCGGCCGGGCACGTTCAAACAGAGGTCAAGATTCAGACCAGTGGGCATGATCAGTCCAAAGACAGGACGTTGTAGCTTTCAATGACGGGGCGCAGGCCGCTAATCGCGGCGGGGGTGCCGCGCTGGTAGCGCGGAACGCCCTCGAAGCGGACGACCGTGCGGGTGGCGCTTTCGGTCATGATTTGGTAGTTGGTGCAAAGGCCGGAGAACTGGCCGCTGGTCACAAAAGGCGAACGGAGCGCGGGCTTGAGGGTCTGGCCGAAGGAGTAGATTACAAAACGCGGAACGGAATCAACTTTGAGCAAGCCAGCGATTTGCTGCGGCAGGCGCTCGTAGGCGGCGTCATTCAAGGCGTACTTGGGGTTGCCGGGCGGCACATTTGTATTCAGGAAGGGCGACGCGACCGTCAGCTCCGGCACCGTCAGGATGTCGCCCAGACGGCGGAAGGTCTGGCTCGGGAAGATGAACCGGCCGGCGTTGGTGTTGGCCCGCGCGTCGTTGATGGCGTTGACGATTCGCACCACGGGCGGCCACGTGTTGGTGTCGAAGGGGTCGTAGATACCCGCGGGCTCGACCACCAGCGGGGTCAACCCGGCCTTTCCGGTCAGGTCAAAGTTAGTGTGAACAATGACGCCGCTCAGGACGGCCGACCAGGCCGCAAGACTGGTCTGGTTGATGGACAACTGGCCGCGGGTGGCGTTCTCATTCAGGGCGGTGGTGAAGAGGTCCAGCAGGCGCCAGTCGTTGGTCGGCTGGCTCAGGTAAGAGTCGGTAAAGCGGGTATTGACCGGGAACAGGTTGATGGCGGAAAGCTGGGCGAAATTGGTCATCCACACGCCGTTGCCCGTCCACTGGCGCCACTGGCCCGGGTCACAGCCTTCTGGCTTCAAGTAGAGCGTCTGCCACGGCGTTCCGCGGTGGACTCGGCCCACCCAGCCCGCATTCGGGAATTTGTTGGTCGGGAAATCCCAGTCGTCCGAACGCCCCTCCGGCCGCCCCAGGGTGGCGACGGGGTCCTTGAACTTAATCTCATAGCGGCTGCCGACGGCGCCGGCGGAGCTGCTGCGCGTCCGGCCCCATGGCTCGTAGCGCTCATTAACCCGGCCCAAATTCAGGGTGGGCTCGCCGCCGCTGAACTGGTCGAGCACCAGATTGGTCTGCACCAGGTCAACCAAATCGCCGGGGGTATAATGCACCAGCGGATCATTGGCCTGCCAGGCGGTAACCAGGTAAACGTTCCGGAACGGCTGGAAAGGGGCATGGAAGGTGTTGGACGCCTTCTGGTAGCCGGGGATGAACTGGCCCTTGAAGAACTGCTTGGCCAGCTCCCGGGTCATACCGGGCGGAAATTCCGCCGTGGAGAAGTTCCAGTCCGCCTCTATGTGTCCCAGGCTGGCCTCAATCTGGTTTTGGATGCCGAAGGTCGCGGTGGTGACGTCATTAGGCGGCCGGCCATACATGCGGTTGGTGCACCACATGCTGCCGTTCTTCCCGTCCTTGGTGTAGGTCACACCGCAGTTGCCGCCCCGGGCGAGAGCCTCGGTCAGGTCCTGGAAGTTCTCATCGCCAAGGTTCACATAATCCACGATCCGCTGTGTGGCCTCATCCACCAGCGCAAATCGAACCCTGGCCTTTAGTCTCAAGTCCCATTGCGGGATATAGAAGTTTGTGGTGCCAGGCGTGCGCTCAAACTGGCCGGTCAACGCCACAAAGCTGTCCGTCGGCGTCTTCCGATAAGTCGCCTTGGGCAGGAAGACGAAATTGGAGACCATGGGAATCTGAAACGACGGCCCTGGCCGATGCGAAGCGTACCCGGCCCAGGCGTTGGCGGGGATGTTCGTCTCCAGCGGAATTGACCGCCGATAACGCGAGAAGAAGAGCGGCGGCTCGTTGAGCCACTTGCCGGTCTCGCGGTTGGTAAGATACAGGCCGATATCCGGCCAAACCACCAGCCTGAGTTCGCGGGGGAAGTTGGTCACGTAGGAGTTCCACGCCTCGACCCCCAGCGTGTTGGTAATGCCGACCACGAACATCTGATTTGCTTCGTTGACCGGTTCGGTGGTCGAAACGCCGGGCCGGTGGAACTGGAGCTTTCGCGTAATCTGAAGCTGCGTCTGCATGACAAACTCGTTGAAGTTGGGAAAGCCCTTCCTGGCGCCGATCACCAGGGGAACATTGTACACCATATCCTGGTCCGGGTCGAAATCGCGGGGCTGGGCTCTGGGACCGTGGTCGTTAGGATCGTTGAGGTCGCGCGTAGCATCAAACCTGTCAAGGAGGTCAGTTGTATCCGCTTTGGTGAGTTCGCGATAGCCGATGACGGAGATGACGCCATTGTTCTTTGTGAACATCGGGCGAAAGACCGTGGGCAGATAGAGGTTGACCCCCGCGGCGGTAGCGCCCAAATGGTTCGTGGTGGCGGTGGTCGTGGCGTCGTAGAGGTTGGCGGCGACCTGCAAGAGGCGGTGGACGCTCGGAGTGTAGTAGTTGGTCGGCCAGACCGGGATGCTGAGGTTGGTGATATTGACCCAGAAGCCGTTGACGTAGTTTGAGTTGAGGACCAGCAGGTTCGAGGTGCTGTAATAGGGGCCGACGGTGTAGCCCGCGTCCGCCAGCAGGCGGATGGCGGCGTTGGTGAAGAAGTGCGTCGGCGTCCAGGGGATAAAGTTGGTGACCGCGTTCGGGACGACATAGCCGCTGGCATCCACGTTGACGTAGTTGAGGTTCATCTTGCCGCCCGGCTCGGGGGCGGAATCGGTGCTGAGCTGGGACAGCAGGCGGGAGAAGGTGTAGCGGTTGTAGGAATCGGCATTTGTGCCGGCCATCCGGAGGCGGTCAGCGAAGGAAAAGGCGGCCCCGGTCGGCCTGACGGGGATTTTCCTCGGGTCAAACAGGTCCTGGGTGCTGTAAAAGCGGTTGGGGTTATCCGCCCCGGACCAGGAGAGACCGGTCCGCATGCTATCTTCATCCGTAGTTACGGGCCACCAGGTGCCGATCATCACGGGGCCGCCAGAGTAGCCGTCTATGAAGTCGTTGCGGAACGCGTTGGCCCCCGGGACGTTAAACCCACTGCCTGGAAAGAATGCAGTGACGCTGGCGAGCGAGTTCCAGTTGCCGCGGTAACGGTGCCACAGCAAGGAAGAGGCATCCTCGAAAGCCAGGCCGCCATTGGGGCCGCCCGAATATGGGTCATAGTTGTAGGTATACCAAAAGTTGGTATTGAGGTCGGTCAGAAAGGCCGCCAGGTTGACTTCCCAGGTGCCCACACCCTGGTTGCGGAGGAATCCGTCGTCGGCTCTGCCGACACTCAGATCCAGACGTTTGCCGTCGTTATGGATGGCGTTAATATCCAGCGTTTGGCCGGCGGGCACGACCAGGTAGGCGAAGCGGGCAGTGAAGAGGTTGGAGCTGGAGTGGGCGTATTCCGGACGCTGCAAGATGCCAATCCACTCCGGGTCGCCCACAAAGAAGTTGCTCACGATGTTGGGAGGTGGCGGCCACTGATACGGAACGAAGTTGCCGCCCAGGTCATAGAAACCCAACCCCCCGCCGCCCAAGGGATTCTGCACAATCAACGGGTGAAGGCCGCTGGGATCAGCGTAGCCGTTGCGGTTCAGGTCGAGGTAGAAGCGGAACTCGTTGGAATTGCCAAGCCGGTTGGTGATGAAGACCGGGGGACGGGGAGCATAGAGCAGGTTGGCGATGTTCTGGTGCCGCTGGTCGGTGTTGAGCGGCGCGCCGGCCGTGGTGTAATCGTAATTGACGTTGGTGGGGTTGGGAAAAGCGGCTGGGATGGCCCCGGGATCGAACCCGGCGGGGTTGATGTAGTTGGTCGAAACCACCAGGCCGTATTTGAATTCGTTGGTCCAGGCCAGCATCGGCGCCAGGGCCTCGACGATCGCGCGCTCGCGGGCGGCGTCGGCGGCCAGGCGGGCGATGGCCTGGTCGGTGGCGGTGGCGACGGCGCCATGCTGGCTGCGGCTGACGATCAGGAAGGTGATCGCCATGAAGGTGATGACGGTAATCAGGACCAGGGTGATGACGAGGGCGACGCCGCGCTGCGAGTGCGGAGTGCGGAGTGCGGAGCGCGGAGTTTGGAATCCGTGGTCCGTGGTCCGCGAGGGGTGATGCGGGAGGCAGGATGCCGGATCCTGCCTTCTGCCTTCTGCATTCTGCATTCTACATTCCTTCTTCATTGGTAGGCCGAGGGGTCAACGTTGCGAACCGGGATGCGCTGGCGGAAGAGCTGGACCCGGCTGCTGATGTTTGTGCGCTGGAGATAGGCGAGCTGGGCGGCGGCCGCGCCGACGGCGTTGTAGCGTTCCCAGGTGCGCTGATCGAGGATGCCAAGCTCCATATCCACGTACGCCGGGACGGCGTTGCTGAGGAAGTAACAGCCGGCCAGGGTATCCGGGTAGCGGGAGCTGGCTTGGGTCCACGCTCCACGGACCACACCAAAGGTCCATGGCCGGG
This sequence comes from uncultured Verrucomicrobiota bacterium, assembly GCA_964531815.1. Classification (GTDB taxonomy): domain Bacteria; phylum Verrucomicrobiota; class Verrucomicrobiia; order Limisphaerales; family UBA8199; genus UBA8199. The sequence continues at coordinate 2,440 of CAZHEW010000049.1, read as the reverse complement.
TCAAACCGCCATCGGCACGGTAGAACGCGTTGGTATTGACGCCGTCGCTGAAAATGGGAAAGCCGTTGGGCGCGAAGGCGCGGAGGTAGAAGTGGACGACGCCATCGCAGATGCGGTTGGAGATACTGCGCGAGGCGACTGACCCGGAGACGCAGGCGGCCTGAAAGGCGCGGAACATGACGGTCGGGTCGGCAGGAAGACCGTCCATGCGCAGGACATTGGTTCTGACGCTGAACCGGTAGAGTGAGCCGGCGCTGAGTTGGCCGGGGCCGGACTCGGCCAGCCAGAGGCGGCCGTCGGCGTCGTTGGTGCGGACGCAGTAGCCGATGGCCTCCCAGGTCTGGTTGTCCCGCAGCAGCATGAAGCAGTCCTGGAGCAGATTCGTCCGCTGCATGGCGCTGCCGGGCAGCGGCTGGATCAAAGGGTTGCCCGTGGGGAGTTGGACGCAGAAATTGACGCCGTGGGGATAAGGGTAGCTGGCGGGGGTGATCTGCTCGAGCTCGCGCGGGAGCATTTCCGTAACCGCCCGGCCGGCTTCGAGCAGGTCCACCTGGCTCATGCTCTGGCGGAAGGCGCGCTGCACCTGCGTGAACATGGCGTACAAGCCCAGGATGATGAAAGACAGCAGGGCGACGGTGACGAGGATTTCGACGAGCGTGAAGCCGCGCGGTCCGTGGTCCGTGGTCCGTGCTCCGTGGTCAGTAGTCAGGGGGGATTTCACGGCGTTTTGACGTAGTTGCGAGGTTCGAAGAAGTAGAGCCAATGGCCGATGTCATTGGTCTGCACGAGCCGGCCGCCCACGGTCGTGCGGTAGCTCTGGCTGCCTTGGCCAAGCTGCCCCCGGGAGCGGAGCGGCCAGCGGAAGAGCAGGCGCACGTCGTGCAGGTTGTCCTGGAGATTGTTGGCTACCGCCAGATCGGCTGGGGAAACAATCCAGGCCGGGTCAACGTGGTTGGTCCAATAGGGAACCACCTCCGAGGTCAGGCGATAGCTGAAGGCGAAGTCCTGCACGTCGCGGTTGTCCTGGGGAAACTTCTCGCTGGCCGGGCCGCTCACGGAACGGACATAAGCGTTGACCCGGTTGCTGATGAAGCCCGAGTAGCCCCACCGCCCTCCCGAAGGCAGCAGGTACTTGGGCGTGCTCAGGAGGCCCACGATGCGGAGGCCATTAGTCAAAGGAAACTGAGGGGTGGTCGAGGATCCGGCAAACGTGTACCAATTTGTCCAGCTACTCACCACTGCCATGTGCTGGTCATATTCGGTCACGTGATTGGTGATGGCCACGACGTAGTTGGTGAGGTCATCCAGGCCCCGGGCGCCGTTGCGGATGGCGTCCATGAGCAGGGTGGCGTCCTGGTTGATGATGGTTTCCTCGCGGTTGTCCTTTTGGGTGTTCATGCCGATGGGCAGCACACCGATGATGGCGACCATGGCAAACGCAATGATGGCAAGGCTGATCGCGATCTCGACCATCGTAAAGGCCCGGCAAGTGCGGAGTGCGGAGTGCGGAGTGCGGAGTCCGCACTCGCGCAAACCAACCGTCTGCAATCCGCAATCCGAAATCCGCATTCCGCATTGTATTCTCATTGCACCTTTCTGCGCTCGACCCGGGCGCGACCGGTAAGGGGGTCTATGTGAACCAGGCTGTAGTTTTCGAGGGTATTGCCGGGCGGCCGCTCGATTGCCAGCGCCGGCTCGGGCAGCGCCGTCTTGGTATCCTGGTCGCGGGCGAAGGTGACGCTTCCCTCGGAAACCGGGATGAGCTCCGGCTGCCCCTCCTGCCCGGACTGCCGGACCAGCGATCCCATGGCGTCAAAGGCAATATAGGGCAGCCAAACGGCCACGCTCACGGGATCGTGCTCCGAGGGGAAGGGTATGTTGTTGGTGACGGAGAAAGCGGGGACGAACAACGGCACCCCCGCAGGTTTGAGCGTGGTGTTGGTGAGCGTGAGGCCCGGCCAGAACTTGCCGAGCGGGATGTAGGCGCCCTGGGGCAGGGTCTTCCAGGAGGAAAGGTAACGGGGCGTGTGCACGCCGGGCTGATCGCCCACGCTGCGCAAGGTGAGGTAGGCATACCCGACAAGTTGTTTGTCCAGCAGCGGCCGCACCCGGTCCAGGTTCGCGCCGCTCAGGCCCGCGAAGAAGTTGGTGGACACGAAGACCATATAGACGGTGGTGCGCTGGCTCATGGCGAGCTGGCGGGCGCGGCTGACGGCATCGAGCAGTTGCCGGGTGCCGGCCACCTTGGCGTTGGGCTTGAGGCCCCGGATGGCCGGGAGGGAGACGGCGGCCAGGATGCCCATGATGGCGATGACCGCGAGCAGCTCCAATAGCGTGAAGGCCCAGGAAGTGCGGAGTGCGGAGTGCGGAGTGCGGAATGCGCCGCACGTGTTGCGTGAAACGCGATGCGTGGTGCGTGGTGCGTGAAGCGGGATTCCGC